>NZ_BJKS01000006.1:0-112109 GCF_006538445.1 Thermodesulfovibrio sp. Kuro-1
AGTATTCACTTACATTTTAGCCCTCTCTGAGAGAGGTTACGGAAAAAGGCACTAAAAAGCCATAAAAATCAGTAAGTTACAAAGGCTACCGTTGGAAAACAAGACCTCATTTAAAAGGGATTGCGACATTTTATCTTTTTTAATTTTTGTTACCATTTTCCCTCGTTGGAAAACAAGACCTCATTTAAAAGGGATTGCGACTTATTCTTCTTCTGAAAAAGAAAAAGGTAAGAGAGACTTAGTTGGAAAACAAGACCTCATTTAAAAGGGATTGCGACGATTTTTTTTCTGAATTTCCTCGTATTCGCCCCAAAGTGTTGGAAAACAAGACCTCATTTAAAAGGGATTGCGACCAATTCATTTTCTGCTCCATAACCGCTTACATAAAATTGTTGGAAAACAAGACCTCATTTAAAAGGGATTGCGACTCTAAGCACACTTTCTCTTACTTCTAAAGTTTTTTTTGGTTGGAAAACAAGACCTCATTTAAAAGGGATTGCGACTTTTTCAAACATCTGATAGCTTTTAATCATTTTCTCCGTTGGAAAACAAGACCTCATTTAAAAGGGATTGCGACATATTACTATTGCTAACATAAAACGCATACCTTTTCTATGTTGGAAAACAAGACCTCATTTAAAAGGGATTGCGACTTATCTTTATCTTTATCAAACCATCCATTTTTACATATGTTGGAAAACAAGACCTCATTTAAAAGGGATTGCGACACATCAATTTTATTTGGAATCAGATCTATTGCTTTTTGTTGGAAAACAAGACCTCATTTAAAAGGGATTGCGACAAACTTCAACTATAATGACATAGAAAGATTTCCATGTGTTGGAAAACAAGACCTCATTTAAAAGGGATTGCGACTGATTAAAAATAGGGCTATCAAACATCCCTTCTCTGCTAAAGTTGGAAAACAAGACCTCATTTAAAAGGGATTGCGACTTTGATCAAGCAACTCTTTTACTTTGTTGACTTCTACGTTGGAAAACAAGACCTCATTTAAAAGGGATTGCGACTTTTCAAATACTTGAAAATTTTGGTAATCATTTTCCCCGTTGGAAAACAAGACCTCATTTAAAAGGGATTGCGACTCTAAACCTCCTTAATTTTTGATTTTCTTAAATCCGTGTTGGAAAACAAGACCTCATTTAAAAGGGATTGCGACTTGTTTTAAATGATGATGAATCTTTTGTTCTTTTTATTGTTGGAAAACAAGACCTCATTTAAAAGGGATTGCGACGGAATTACACTGTAACTGCTCCAACTCCTTAACTGTTCGTTGGAAAACAAGACCTCATTTAAAAGGGATTGCGACTCTCTCCCTGCCTTTGAGAGCCTCTTGTGGCTGTAAAGCCGTTGGAAAACAAGACCTCATTTAAAAGGGATTGCGAGAGATCTCTGAGCCATTTCGGCTCAAAGGGTTCTTTATGTTGGAAAATAGGACCTCATTTAAAAGGGACATTTATACCTTCAGAATCATGAGAAAGAGTCTCCTTCCAAGTTAAAACAAGAAATTTGAGACTTCAGGACTTAATTTTTGGAATGATATTAGGAATATTTTAATTTCTCCCTAAAAAGTGTTATATTTTTATATGTTTTTTGATGTTGAACTCCTTTTTTAAAAATACTTAGGATTATAGAAAAATCAAGATGAAAAAGCATATTCTTCTATGCGTAATTGGTATGACTCCACAGATAATAACAGAAACAATTTATGCACTTGCTAAGAAAAAAATTAATATTGAAGAACTTCATGTAATTACTACCTTAGATGGTAAAAGAAAATTAACTGAAACCCTTATCAATAAAGGCATTCTCTCACAACTTATATATGAGTATAACTTACCATCTATAGATTTTTCTGAGAAATCAATTTACTTAATTAAAAATTTTAAAAATAAGCCCCTTTCAGATATAAGGACACCCCTTGATAATGAATCCGCTGGAGAAATAATCTGCAAAGTAGTTCATAAACTAACTGCAAGAAAAAACACCATTCTTCACTGTAGCCTTGCAGGTGGTAGAAAAACAATGGGTTTTTATCTTGGAGCAGCTCTTCAGATGTACGGAAGAAAAGATGACAAACTCTATCATGTTTTGGTTAATGAAGAGTTTGAAAATCTTCCCGAATTCTTTTACCCACCTGCAAAATCAAAGGAGATTATAATAAAAACAAAAGATGGACAATTCTTGAAAAAATCTACATCTGAGGTAAAAATAGAATTAGCTGAATTGCCTTTTCTGAGGCTCAAAGAATTAATTGATTTTAGTGGGAAAACATTCAGAGAGCTAATTGATAGCACCCAGATTAAATTTGATAATTTCAAAAAAATACCTTATTTGGGTTTCATCCCCGCTGAAAATATACTAAAAATAGGCGATAGAAAGATAAAACTCAGTTACAATTTGTGGGAATTTTATACTAAATTAGCACTTCAGAAAAAAAGAGCCTGCAAACACCCTCAGAAACTTTTCTGCATGAACTGCACAGACTGTTTTCTACCAATGAAAGGCAATACATCTCTCTTAACTTTATTCAATCAAAGAGAGGAAAATATAAGAATGAAAATCTCAAAAATAAACTCTATAATAAAGAACTCTCTCATTGCCTATTATGGAAAGGACAATATAAACTTTTTCTTAATTAATTCTGTGGGTAGTCATGGCAGTAAAAAGTATGGTATTTTTCTTGATAAATTAAAGATTGTCAGGGAGGATTAGCTAAAACTGTTAATATTGGCTTCATGTTCGTTTTTCTATATTTGAATATTGTGAAATTTCATTTCTTTTCTGAGCCATTCAAAAAATTCATTTAAAAGTTGTATATCAAGTATTACATTGGTAGGTTGTATTGATGGCGTTATATTAATGTATTTATTATCATCTATTTTTGAAAGGTCTGGCTGAAAACTGTATGGCATGATAAGATATATAGTTTTTTCAAATGTTTTTTCTCTTTGAATAAAAGGACAACTTCCAATTAATTTATTACTTAGTTTTATCTGCCACCTGCCATCCTGCCTTTTGACTAAATCAGGTTTTTTTACATACAGGATAAAAGTAGCAAAAGAACAAGTGTTTTCCTTTTCTGAATTCTTTTTGAAAAACGATTTTAGTGAATCAATTCTCTTTGAATCCATATTAAATAATCCTCCACTGATTCTCTCTGAATACATGTCAACAAGCTCTACCTTTGAATCAAAAAACTTTTTTATTGCTACCGCTGTAAATGTTGCTTGTCCAACAATATTTCTAATAGGGTCAACTACAGGATTTGTAATAAGCATTAAACTATATTTACCATTCTCTGGAAAAAGAAATTTCATAAAATCTTGTTTGTCTGAATTTTCTATGGATGAAGTAATCTGATTTATTCCGATTTGCACCCATTTTTTATGAATCTCATCCAGTTCAATTTCTTGTTCGTTTTTCCAGTCTGAATATGTTTGAGTTATTTTTTGATAATAATTCCATAAATTTTCTGTTTCCAGTTCAAAAGATTTTTTATCTTCACTGGCTAAACAAAAAGAATTAGCAAACAATATTACACCCAAAAACACATAAATCAAAATAAGTAACTTTTTCATATGAATATCCTCCTTTCTTAAAACATTCCGCCAATTTGATTGGCAATTTTTTCGGCAATTGCTCTTGCTGCTTCTACTTTGTCAATGTTTGTCTGCTGAGCAGTGCAGGCAATTTTGGTTCTGTAAATCTGGTAGTTTGAGCTTATTTCCTGCTTTGTCTGTATCGTAGTTGAACTCCCTTGCTGAGCATTGGTTACAATCTGTCCTGTAACTGGTTTATCAGTTTTCTCCTGTATCTGCACATCAACAACTCCTGCATAGGTTTCAACTTTTAATGCTTTGCCAAGAATTGCTCCACCAATTCCACCAACTAAAGCTCCAATTAATCCAAGGGCTATTGAAGTATCTCTACTCTGTCCAATTAAAGCACCGCTTCCACCACCAACAAGTGCTCCTTCCAGAGCCCCCTCTTTTGTTCCTGTCTGGCGATAATAATCCATATACAAAATATTAGTTTGAATAATGTAGCCAGCCTGAGTTGGGTCATTTACAACTTGATATCCCTTTGCTGCAAGTCTGCTTGTAATAAGATTCTGTAGCATCGTTGTATCTACTTCCTGCATGTCTGATGTGTTGTTTACTGCTACGTAGATTGTTCTGTTTTTGGCTTTTACTACAGGATCAAGAAATATTGTGTCTGTCATTTTAAGTTTTACTTGCATGTCACTGTGTTCAATAGCGTTAATCATCTGCCCGCAGCCTGTGGTTTGAAGAAGAAATAAAGTAAGAATGAGTAAAATAAAAACTTTCTTTTTTGGATTTGTCCATTCTCTCATAAGCAATCCTCCCTTTTAAATTATGAATTTTAAAAAACTTGCAATTCCCTGGAAATCAAGAAACTGCAAGCCTATTTAACCTGCTCAAGCAGGCAAGAAATATTCTCCAATCCCTTTATTTTTTATATTTTCTAAATTAACATTAATCTGAACATGAAAGACTATTTTGGAAACATTTTGGAAATATTGGCAAGAAAAAGTTCTACAAAGCAGGTTTATTTAGCTCTTGGATGATGTTTAATATACTCTTTACGAAGTCTATCCATTGAAACTTTTGTATATATTTGTGTTGTAGATATATCGCTGTGACCAAGCATTTTTTGCAAAGACCTCAAATCTGCTCCACCTTCAAGCAAATGAGTTGCAAAACTATGCCTTATCATGTGAGGTGTCACATTTACTCCGGCGATTCTACCAATTGCTTTTATGTTCTGCCAGAATCTTTGTCGGGTCATTGGTTGTCCACGATTGTTTAAAAAAACATACTCTGAAGCTTTTTTTTTAAGAAGGACAGGTCTTAACTTAGTTAAATAATTTTTAATTTTATCTATTGAACGCTGAGCTATCGGAACAACTCTTTCTTTGTCTCCTTTGCCTTTAACCCTTATAAATCCTGCTTCAAAATTTATATCACTTAATTTTAATTTTACAAGCTCACTAACTCTTAATCCTGAAGCATACATTAATTCAAGCATGGCAATATCTCTTAAATAATACTTATTTTCAGCCATTACTGAAAGCAGCCTTTTTACCTCATCAATCTCAAGAGCCTTTGGAAGTCTGAGCCAGAGTTTTGGTGATTTGAGCCCTTCTGTTGGGTCATGGTTTATTATGCTGTCAAAAATCATAAATCTAAAAAACTGCTTTAGAGACGAAAGAATTCTTGCAATAGATGTTGAGCTATAAGTTTTTTCTTTAAGATTTAAAAGATACTGCACAATATCATCTTTTTTACAGTTCAAAACTAAAATATTTTGTTCAGTAAGCCATTTTAAAAAATTTTTTAAGTCATTTTCATATGATTTAACTGTATTGATAGAAAGAGCTTTTTCAGTGAGAAGATAATTAAGAAACTTTTTGAGAATCTCTTTTTGTTCCATTACCTGTAAACTCTTCAATTCCTACCTGTGAACGCAACATTTCATAAAAAATCCTTCCGAGATGAAATAGATTCTCTGTATCTGCCCTGTTATAAGAAATTAAAAGTTCAAGACTGTCAGTGCTTCCGTTTAAATAAGCTTTCCATAGTTTTATGGCATCATATCCATTAAGTCCTTTAAGTTCTTCTTGCCTTTCAATTAGAAACATAGTTTCAAGTTTTTTAAGTCCTCCCTGAATTCCAAGCCGTTTTCCCGCAAAAAAAAGGTCAAAATGCGGAATATGCTCAATTTGTAAATTGGGAAACTCTTTTTTAAGAAAAGGAATATCAAAAATAGTTCCATAAAAAGTAATTAGATATTTGTATTCATTAAGGGTTCGTTGTAAATTTTCCTCTGTCAGGTTTTCTCCTCTAATTAGAGATTTATACCCTCCTATTGAATATAAACCAACAACTGTCACATATCCACCCTTTTCATGGGTCAAACCATTTGTTTCTATATCAAGACATACTGCATTATTTATAAATTCCTGAAACAGCCGCCAGTGTTCTCTTTTTTTGAGGTTTTTTGAAAAAAAACTGCAATCTTTACAAGATAAAGCTTCAAAAGCTCGGTGTAAAAAATCGTCATAAATTCGTTTTCTTTCAAAGTCTATATCTAAAACTTCTTTACAGTGAAAAAAGTCTTCCCATGTAAGAATTCCTTCTCTCCATAGTCTCTTTTCTCTTTTTTCTCCAATTCCATCAAGCAGTAAAAATGTATTTTTAATCATAGTTTTATTATATTAAGCTTTGGAAAATTTAGACAAGCATTAAAAAAATTTAACACTTGAATATTGATTTAAAATTTGAAATAATAGTTTATCCAAGATTGAAAAAAGGGGGTGATTTTGTGTATAAACTCAAGAAACTGATATTAAAAATTTTTTCTCCTATAACAATCATGCTTATTCCGCACGGAAGAACAAAAGTTTATGGAGTAAAAATTCCTTTTTTATTAATATTTTTATTTATCTGCTGCTGGCTTGCTTTTAATATTTACGTTTTTTCTATAGCTGTCAATACAATTGAGTATTATCAGATGAAACAAAATCTTTCATCTATAATGAATAAGTTTAATGAACTTAAGTCTACAATTATCGCTCTAAAACATGCTGAAGCAGAATTTAATAAAATCTTCTCATTGAGGTCAAAAAAGGAAATCCTTGAATCAATAAATTTTCATCCCTCTGGTGATATTGATATAGAAGAATTAAAAAAACATGCTGAAAAGGCTATAAACACAGTCAGCGAGATAAAAAATTTCTTATCAGAGCAACAGGACATATACAAATCAACTCCTCTTGGATGGCCCGTAAAAGGGGAAATTACCTCGCCTTTTGGTAAAAGAGAGCATCCAAAATACGGCTATGAAGAATTTCATACTGGTATTGATGTCTCTGTGCCCCCAGGTACAGAGATTAAAGCAACAGCAGATGGCATCGTTGTTTTTTCAGGATATCAGGGTCGTAACGGAAATGTAGTAATGATTAAACATGGTTATGGATTCACCACAGTTTATGCTCACAACAAACAAAACCTTGTAAATGTAGGACAAAAAGTAAAACGAGGAGATATTATTGCCATTTCAGGAAACACGGGCTCTACAACAGGACCACATCTTCACTATGAAGTATGGAAAAATAATTCTCCTGTTAGTCCTTTGTCCTATCTAAAGGAGGATTTCTAATGTTTATAAAAAAACAACAAAAAATGGAAACAGTAATAGGCGCTGAGACTTTTATTAAGGGAGAGATTACTTCAAATAGCAGTATAAAGATTGACGGAACAGTTGAAGGAATAATAAAAGCTGATTGGATTTCAGTGGGAGATTCAGGAAAAATTACAGGAAACATTACATGTAGGGGTATTGTAGTTGGCGGAAATGTTAACGGAACTATAAATGCTTCCGAAATTATCACAATTACTCATAAAGGAAGTGTAACAGGAGAAATATTCACCGTAAAAATTTCCATTGAAGAAGGGGGAAAATTTGAAGGAAAATCCTGCATCCAGCTTTCTTCTCTTTTCCCTGATGAAAAATAGAACACTTTTTTAGGCTCAAAAAATCATCTTGCTTACTATATAAAAATTTCTTTCGGCTAAGAATTTCTTGACATTTCGTTATGTCTTATTATATATTTCCATACTATGAAAAAAAGAGGCAGAAAAGCTCTTAAAGATCCGCATCATTTCTGTGTAACTGGAGGAGGAAAACACGAAGGGTATGAACTTAAAGGAAAAATCTGGATTGATGGAAATGAAGGAACTTTTCTTGGTTATGGAAGAATTGCTTTGCTTGAAAAAATTAAGCAGTATGGCTCAATTTCAAAGGCTGCTAAATCAATAAATATGTCTTATAGGCAAGCGTGGAGACTTATCAGTTCAATGAACAGGCAAGCTGGAAAGTCTTTTGTTGAAACACAGATAGGAGGTAAAAATGGTGGAGGCACAAAACTTACAGAAGCGGGAGAAAAAGCAATAGAACAGTTCTGGAGGATTCATAAAAAATTTAAAAAATTTCTTTCAAAGGAGATTAAAAATTTTGAAATTTAGCTTTTTTTATGTTCCATCGTTATGTTTTATTGAATATAAAGAGGCACTAAATAAAATGTCTGTTAAAAGAAGAGGCTGTTCAATTATTAAGGGTTATCCTGAAGGCTTTGCCTGAGGAATCTTCTTCTCTGTCATTCCGAACGCCCTCAATGGGTGCGAGGAATCTCTACCTTTTTGTCACCCTGAGGTGAAGCCGAAGGGTCTCCTTTGAATGTTAAGAGATTCCTCAGCTGCTTACGCAGCCTCGGATTGACAGAAAAGAGGCTTAAAATGACAGTTGGAGGGTAAGATGAAACGATTTTTAATCACTATTTTGTTCTTACTAATTTTTGTCGGGCGTGCTTTTGCTGAACAGAATGTAATATTACTTGCTACCACCACGTCTGTTGAAAACTCAGGGCTATTAAGTTATATTCTTCCTACTTTTGAGAAAAAAACAGGTATAAAGGTAAAAGTTATTGCAAGAGGAACAGGTGCAGCCATTGAGATGGGTAAAAGAGGAGATGCTGATTTAGTTTTTGTTCATGCAAAGGAGCTTGAGCTTGAAGCTGTAAAACAAGGGTTTTTTATAAATCGTCATGATGTTTGCTACAATGATTTTATTATTGTAGGACCCAAAAATGACCCAGCAGAGATAAAGGGATTTAAAAAAGCTTCAGAAGCATTTAAAAAGATAGCAATTACACACAGTTTTTTTGTTTCAAGGGCTGATAAATCAGGAACATATATGAAGGAGTTGAAGCTCTGGGAGCTTGCAGGCATTAATCCAAAAGGGCAGAAATGGTATTTAGAGGCTGGACAGGGAATGGAAAAAACACTTAGAATCGCAAATGAAAAGCGCGCCTATACACTTACAGACAGAGGAACATGGCTTGCTGTGAAAGACAGGCTTGAGGAGCTTTCTTTGCTTTTTGAAGGTGACCCTGTTCTTTTCAACCAGTATGGTGTTATGGCAGTTAATCCTCAGAGGCATAAACATGTAAAATATAAAGAAGCCATGCAATTTATAAACTGGCTTATATCAAAGGAGGGACAGAGTTTGATAGGTTCTTTTAAAGACAAAAATGGTAATCAACTTTTTGTCCCCAATGCAAAATAAAAGGTGAATTTTCTTTTAGAATCATTTAAAGAGGCTATTAATTTAATTTTAAATTTAGATATAGAGCTGCTCCAGATAATTCTATTATCCTTGGAAGTATCTGGAACAGCTCTTATTATTGCAATAATGACAGGTCTGCCTGTTGGAGCTATTATTGGATTAAAAAAATTTTTTGGCAGACAGTTAATAATAACAATACTTAATACCTTTATGGGACTCCCACCTGTTGTAGTAGGACTTTTTCTTTATCTTTTACTGTCTCGTAGCGGACCTTTTGGATTTTTAAGTCTTCTTTATTCTCCTACAGCCATGATTATAGCTCAAGCAATACTTGCTTTTCCTATTGTTGCAGCTCTTACTCATTCAGCCATCATAAAGGTGGATCCTGTGATAAGACTTGCTGCTAAGACACTTGGTGCTACCCCCCTTCAGATAAGTCTTACTGTAATAAAAGAAGCAAGATATGGGATAATGGCAGGAATTATAGCAGCCCTTGGAAGAGTGATGGCAGAGGTTGGAGCAATTCTAATTGTTGGAGGAAACATAGCAGGATATACCCGTGTTATGACAACAACAATAGCTATGGAGACAGACAAAGGTAATTTTGAACTTGCCATGGCACTGGGCATAGTTCTTTTATTGATTTCCTTGATTATAAACTTTTTCATGTTTTTAATTCAGAAAAAAGGAGTAAAAGAAACCTCTCAATGGAGTTAAAACTGATTGTTAAAAACCTCTATAAATATTATAACGAAAAGCCTCTATTTGAGAATTGCTCATACACCTTTGACCGTAGCGGAGTATATGTTTTAATGGGACCAAATGGCTCTGGTAAGTCAACTTTTTTAAGAATGTGTGCCTTTTTAGAGAATCCTGACAGAGGAGAGATAAACTACTTTGAGGGCAACAAAGTTTTACCCAAGGATATAAATCTTATGAGAAGAATAACGCTTCTTCTTCCAGAGGTGGGGGTTTTTAATACCACAGTTTTTAAAAATGTTGCCTATGGGCTAAAGATAAGAGGTTTTAAGAATAACAAAATAAAAGAAAAGGTTGAAGAAGCCCTTCAGTTTGTAGGACTTAGTCATAAGAAAGAGCAGAATGCTTTAACGCTTTCTACTGGTGAGACAAAAAGAATGGGAATTGCCCGTGCTTTAGTTTTAGAACCAGAGGTCTTATTTCTTGATGAACCAACTGCTTCTGTGGATTGGAAAAATACAGAAATAATAGAAAACATAATTATTCAACTTAAAAAAAGGCTAAATTCAATAATAGTTATAGCAACTCACGATAAAGAATCCGCTAGGAGAGCAGGAGATTTCCTGCTTTACATAAAAGACGGTAGAATAGATACAAAACATCCTGAGAAACAAATCTTATAATTTTCTAAATTCAAGTTTGTTCAAAAACTTATAGTTTACTGAAAATCAATAAACTACAAGTTCTTTTATTTTTCAATTACCTCCAATCTGTCATTCCCAAGCGAAGCGGAATGAGGAATCTCCTCCTTTTTTTTAAAATAAAGAGAAGCTCCCTCGGGCAAAGCCCTCAGGATAACCCTTAATTAAGGGGCAGATTCCACCGAATCATTGAGACTCAGTAGAATGCCAGATGATATTTGTTACTGCTTCAAGTTCAGCCAGAACTTGTTTTAATCTCTCCGGGTTTTCATCTTCTACCATTATTCTTATTTTCGGCTCTGTTCCTGAAAGCCTGATAATTATCCTGCCGTTTATTTCTTTTTCAAGTGTTGAGGCTTTTTGGGATAATTTTTTTATTACATTTTTGACTTCATCTTTTGATAATGTTTCAGGAATTTTAATACTTTTTATCTCCTGTGGATATCTTGGAATATCTTTTATTAACTCACTGAGATAGAGTTGATTTTTTTTGATTATATATGCAATCTGTACAGCCGTAATTGGACCATCTCCTGTATTTGTATAATCCATACATATTATATGTCCTGATTGCTCTCCTCCAAGATTATAGCTTCCTTTAAGCATCTCCTCTACTACATACTTATCTCCTACTTTAGTTCTGATCAGCTTAATACCGGCATTTTTCAGGTAATTTTCTACTCCCATATTAGTCATTATTGTCGCAACAACTGTATTTTTCTTCAACTTTCTCTCTTTTTTAAACTCCTCTGCCAAAATTGTTAGAATAAAATCACCATCTATAATATTTCCTTTTTCGTCTACGAGAATTGTTCTGTCTGCATCTCCATCATGAGCCACTCCAAAATGTGCCTGTGTCTCTCTTACTATTTTTATAAGAGATTCAGGATATAATGCTCCACATTCTTTATTAATGTTCACTCCATCAGGTTTATCATTGATGGTTATAACTTCAGCTCCCAGTTCATGAAATAATGTTGGTGTTATCTTGTAAGCAGCCCCATTTGCTGGGTCAATAGCTACTTTTAAACCTTCCAGATTTGAATCCTTTGGCAGTGTTGACTTTATGAATTCTATATACCTTCCCTGAGCATCTTCAATTCTGTATGCTTTCCCCAATTCTCTTGCAGAAGGTCTTATAGCAGGAAAATCCTTATCATTTATTAATTTTTCAATGTCATTCTCAAGCTCTTCTGTTAACTTGAAACCATTATTAGAAAATATCTTTATTCCGTTATCACTAAAAGGATTATGGGAGGCTGATATTACAATGCCTGCATCAACTCTCATACTTTTAACTAAAAAAGCAACAGCAGGTGTGGGGATTGGACCAACAAGATAGACATCTCCTCCCATTGAGGTTATTCCTGATGTTAAAGCAGACTCTATGACATATCCTGAAATTCTTGTATCCTTACCGATTAAAATTTTAGGCTTATGGGGAAGTCTTTTCTTAAGTAGAAAGCATAAAGCCATACCTGCTCTTAAACAAACTTCAGGTGTCATAGGATAATTGTTTATTGTGCCTCTTATGCCATCAGTACCGAAAATTCTCATTAGTGCCTCCTTAATTTGACAGTCACGTATACAGTATCTTTATCAGTTCTGAAAATTTTGCCTTCAGGATCTATTTTTGCCTGGATAGTAAGATTGTCTTTTATTCCCTCTATGTCAATAGGTTCTGTTTTAATTAAGCGAATCCTGTCAAGTTCTCTCTTTGCTCCTTCAATATTAATAGATGAAGGATTAATTTCTACAGAGCTTACAACAAATCCCTTTTGAGGTTTACCTGTAATAACAGCTTTAACTGGTACAGCTTTTTGTTCTTTCTTATCTAAATATAACTTCACAGTAGAAGGGTCTATTCTCAGTATTTCAACGCCCCGTGGGAGTTTTACAGAGGATTTTGTTAGAGGAATTGAGTTTTCTCCGAGCTTGACATTTGAAAGATCAACTATAACTCTAATATCATTTTGCGCTATTTCTCTCAGAATTCTTTCTCTTGCAGAGATAGAAACTGTTATCTTTTTTGCACTTTGTTTTAAAACTTCCATTTCAGAAGGAGTATTTTTAAATTCTAAAGGAACATCCAAAGATGTTTCTGTCTGTCCTTTAAAAGTAACAAAAAACCACAAAAAAACCGCTAACGCAATAGAAATAATTTTGATTGTAAGATTTTCTGTAAGAATATTTTTAAAAATTCTGTTCATTTTCTATCTCTTTCTGTTGTAAATAAATTTGTGAGCCTTTGTCTCAGTTTTTCCATATCAAGATTACTTTCAAGCTGTCCATGAACAGCAAGAGAAATAGCTCCTGTTTCTTCTGAAATTATCACTGCGACTGCATCTGTTTCTTCTGTTATTCCAAGTGCTGCTCTGTGTCTTGTTCCATATGTTTTACTTAAGTCTGCTCCTAATTTTATTGGCAAGAAACATCCTGCTGCAAGGACTTTATTCCCCTTGATTATCACTGCTCCATCATGAATAGGGCTTGTAGGATGAAAAATGCTCATTAAAAGCTCTTTTGTAACTTTTGCATCAAGAGGGACTCCAATTTCAATGTATTCCGCAAGGCTTACATCTCTCTCAAATACTATGAGAGCCCCAATCTTTTTATTCGCAAGTGATTGAGAGGCTTTCACTATCTCCTCTATGGTTTTCATCTCCTCTGCAGAACTAAATCTATGGAAAAGTGGAGTCTCTCCCATCTGAGCAAGAGCTTTTCTTATCTCGGGTTGAAAAAGAATTATGAGGACAATAACAATCTGTGTCCAAAAACTCTGAATAAGCCAGTCAAGAGTATATAACTCAAGAAATCTTGAAAGAAGAGAAAGAGCAAGTAAAACACCAACTCCGATGAGCATTCTTGCAGCACGTGTGCCCTTTACAAGGATGAAAATCTTGTATATGATGTAAGAAACTATAATAATGTCAATTAGATCTTGCCATCTAAGTTGACTTAAAAATCTCTCCATTCTACGATAAAGCCTCTTTGTTTATTTTAATCTTAATCTGGCTTCTGATAGAGTTTAAAAAGGCTTTTATATAAACACTATCAGAGATTTCACTTGCTCCTTTAGAAAAAGCTATAACCTGAATGGTTTTGCCTATTGTAATTTCTCTTTTTAAAGAAGCTTCATATTGAGCAGGATTTAATCTGTTCAGCTTTAAAATCTGAAAATATATATCCCTTTGAAAGATGCCATTTCGCATAAATCTTGGGTCATTAACAATAGCGTCCTGAACTTCTTTGTCTGTTGCTTCAATTTCATACTTCTTTGCAAGCCAGAGCAAAATTTCTTCATTAATTAAGTCTTCAAGCACCTTTTCTTTTAGTCCCTGTTCCATTTCTGCTGCTTTATCTTTAAATACTTCTCTGTAAAATCTTCTAATTTCCTCATAATTTCTCCAAAATCTTTCAGCAGAAATTTTCTGCCCATCAACATCAGCCACATATTCAACCTTTGGCTTATCTACTGTGCCTACACCCCAAAACACAAAGGTTATAATGACAAGAAAAAACAAAAAATAGAAATATTTTGCATTTTTTCTTAAAGTTTTTATCACAGATGCCTCCTAAGATTTTTTGTTGACACTATTTACTTTAAAAGAATTTTTAGCCATAAGGCAAGCTATGATATAATAAAAATGCTAAAACTTTATTATTAGAGGTGGTAATATGCCTATATATGAATATCTGTGTAAAAGTTGTGGAGAAAATTTTGAGGTTCTTGTATTTGGAGAAAAAAAGGTGGTATGCCCTAAATGCAATTCAGAACAAATAACAAAAAAACTTTCCTCCTTTTCAATGAAAGGAGTTCAAAAAGGTAATTCTATGTGTTCTTCCTGCAAGTCTTCTTCCTGTAGCACCTGCAAGTAATTTATGAAAAAATTATATATTTCTAAATCATGTTATAAATTCCATAAAAAATCAAAGAGGTAGCCTATGCCAAATGTTTTAAAAGTAAATATTGAAGAGGAGATGAAAACAAGCTACCTTGATTATGCAATGAGCGTAATCATAGGTAGAGCTCTTCCTGATGTTAGAGACGGACTGAAACCTGTTCAAAGAAGAATCCTCTATGCCATGTTTCGTGAAGGACTTCTTGCAGGGAAGAAATATTCAAAATGCGCTGGAGTAGTTGGTGAGGTATTAAAGAAATATCATCCACATGGAGACCAGGCAGTATACGATGCATTGGTAAGACTTGCTCAAGATTTCAATATGCGTTATCCTCTCATAGACGGACAAGGTAATTTTGGTTCTATTGATGGTGATCCACCTGCTGCATATCGTTATACTGAAGCAAGACTTACAAAAATTGCTGAAGAATTACTACAGGATATAGATAAAGAAACAGTTCCCTTTGCCCCTAACTTTGATGCTACAACACAAGAACCTCTTGTGCTTCCTGCTCGGATTCCAAATCTTCTTATCAATGGCTCTTCAGGAATTGCAGTAGGAATGGCAACAAATATACCACCACACAATCTTAACGAAATTGTGGATGCATTAATTAAACTTCTTGAAAACCCTCAGATTTCAATGGAGGAACTATTAGAATTTGTAAAAGGACCAGATTTCCCAACGGGTGGCACAATTTATGGCATAGAGGGAATCAGAGATCTTTATTTAACAGGCAGAGGACTTATAAGAATAAGAGCAAAAGTTAAAATTGAAAGAGAAACAAAAGGTAAAAAGAGCAAGGAAGTTCCACTATTTGAAATAGAGCCTGAAGGCAAAGCATTTAAAGAAAAAATTATAATCACAGAAATTCCATATCAAGTTAATAAAGCTAAACTTATTGAAAAGATTGCAGAGCTTGTAAGAGAAAAGAAAATTGAAGGAATAACAGAAATAAGAGATGAATCAAACAGAGAAGGAATAAGAGTTGTTCTTGAACTTAAAAAAGGAGAGATGCCAGAGGTAGTCCTCAATAATTTATATAAGCATACTCAAATGGAAACTACGTTTGGAGGAATACTGCTTGCAATTGTTGATGGTCAGCCAAGAATACTGAATCTAAAAGAAGCCTTATGGGAATTTCTCAAACATAGAAAAGATGTTGTAATAAAAAGAACAGCTTTTGATTTAAAAAAAGCAGAACATCAAGCACATATATTGCTTGGATTAAAAATAGCTGTTGAAAATCTTGATGAAGTAATCTCCATTATTAGAAAATCTCAAAATCCTGAAGAAGCTAAAATGAAACTCATGAACAGATTTCCTTTAACAGAAATCCAGGCACAGGCAATACTTGATATGAGACTCCAAAGACTTACAGGATTGGAAAGAGAAAAAATTATCCAAGACTATGAGACAATACTTAAAGAGATTGAACGACTAAAAGCAATCCTTGAGAGTGAAGAACTGGTAAGAAATATTATTAAAGATGAGCTTATTGAAATAAAACAAAAGTATGGAGATGAAAGAAAAACTGAAATAGTAACTGAAACAAAAGAGATAAACATTGAAGACCTTATTACACAGGAAGATATGGTCATAACTCTTACACATCTTGGCTACATAAAAAGGACTTCTCTTTCTGATTACAGAAGTCAAAAAAGGGGAGGAAAAGGATTAACTCCTATGGAAACTGTTACAGATGACTATCTTGAATCAGTTTTGATAGGCTCAACTCATGATCACATAATGTTTTTCAGCAACTTTGGAAGGGTGTATTGTCTTAAAGTTTATCAAATTCCTGAAGCTGGCAGAGTTTCTAAGGGTAAAGCTATTGTAAATCTTCTACCTCTTCAGGAAGGAGAAAAAATAACCACTGCATTAGTTTGCAAGGACATAGAAGAAGGCTATCTTATGATGTTCACAAAAAAAGGATTTGTCAAAAAAACATCTCTTGAAGAATTCAAAAATATCAGACAAAAAGGCGTAATTGCTATAGACCTTGAGGAAGGTGATGAACTGATATCAGTAAGAAAAACAACGGGCAACAACCAGTTAATAATTGCCACAAAAATGGGTATGGCAGTAAGATTCAGTGAAATAGATGTAAGACCAATGGGTAGAACAGCTCGGGGCGTAATCGGAATCAGATTTTCAGAACCTGAGGATGAAGTAGTATCTGCAGATGTGGTCTCTGAAGGCTCCTTTGTTCTTACAATCACTGAAAAAGGAATTGGTAAAAAAACACCAATTGAAGAATATCGTTTACAACATAGGGGAGGCACAGGTGTAAAAAACATTAAGCTTTCTCTAAAAACAGGCAATGTAGTGTCATCCCTTCAGGTTAAAGAAGATGATGAAATTATAATCTGTAGTAGCAGTAAAATGATAAGGCTTAAGGTTTCTCAAATCCGTCCACAGGGAAGAGCTACAACAGGTGTTAGATTAATAGACCTTTCTGCTGATGATACTGTTGTAAGTATGGGCAGAATATTAGAAGGAGAAGACGATGTCAATCTATAATCTTGAATATTTCTTTAATCCAAGAAGAATTGCTGTAATCGGTGCTGATAATACCCCTGGAACAATCGGATATACTGTTTTCAGAAATCTTATTGGTGAGGAATATAAAGGAATTGTTTATCCTGTAAATCCAAAATCCGACTCTGTTCAGGGAGTTGAAGCATATAAAAGACTAAACGATATTTCAAAAGAAATAGACCTCGTTGTCTTAGCAGAAGAATGTGGAGGAAATGTTCTGGATATTCTTGAAGAATGCGGGCAAAAAGGTGCTAAAGGAGTTATTCTGCTCTGCCCTGACTTCAGAACAAAAGTTAAAGAAGCAATGCATCTTGAAGAAAAAATAGAGGAAATTCATAGAAAATATGGCTTCAGACTTTTAGGTCCTAACAGTCTTGGCTTTATAAGACCAGGAATAAATCTGAATGTAAGTCTTTTCAGAAGAAAACTTAATAAAGGAAATATTGCTTTAATAGCACAAAGTGCGACTCTTTCAGTTGCTCTTTTAGACAGAGCAGCTGATAAAAACATTGGTTTCAGCTATTTTGTTTCTCTCGGTTCTGACATAGATATAGACTTTGCTGACCTTATAGATTTTTTTGGCGTTGACCCTTCCACAAGAGCAATAGTCATATATATGCAATCTATAAAAAATGGCAGAAAATTTATGACTTCTGCACGTTCTTTTGCTTTTTCAAAACCCATTGTCATAGTAAAATCCGGTAAATTTGTTGAGTCTCTGGAAGTTGCTTTAACACATTCAGGGCTTCTTGCCGGAGAAGACAAAGTTTATGATACCGCTTTTAAAAGAGCAGGCGCTGTAAGGGTAGATGAAACTCTTGATATGTTTTATATAACTGAAACTCTTTCAAAACAGAGGAGACCAAGAGGAAAAAGACTTGCAATCATTACAAATGCGGGCGCTCCAGCTGTTAGTGCGGTAGATAGCCTGATTAAACTTGAAGGAGAGCTTGCTGAATTTTCACAGGAAACAGTAAAAGAACTTGAAGGAATTGTTCCTGCTCGTATAATTAGAAATCCTCTTGACTTAGTCTCAGATGCAAAGCCTGAGGATTATGAAAATGCTTTAAAAATAATCATTAAAGATAAAAATGTAGATGGAGCTCTGATAATGTTTACTCCTTCATTGGGAACGCAGCCTGTAGAAACAGCTCAAAGAGTTATAAAAATAGTAAAAGAAAATCCTTATAAACCTGTGCTTACTAACTGGATGGGAGCTGCGCTGGTTAACGAAGCAAGGGAATTACTTAATTCACATGGAATTCCTACATTTGTAACACCTGAACAGGCAGTAAGAACATTCATGTATATGTATCGTTATGATTTCAACCTTAAACTTCTTCTTGAAACACCTCAAACCATTCTTAAAGATGTAACTTTTAATGCAGAAAGAGCAGCAGAAATTATTGAAAGAGCAATTTCTGAAGGTAGGTCCATTCCTACATTCTTTGAAGCTTCAGAAATTCTTTCTGCATACGGAATTCCTGTAATTCTTACAAAAAGAGCAAATACCTTAGAAGAACTTAAAAGTGCAATTACTGAAATAGGCTATCCAATTGTTTTAAAGATAGACACACCAAAAATAATACATAAATTTAAAAAAGGTGGTGTGATTCTTGACATAAGAGATGAATTAGAAGCTATTGAAGGATTTAAATGGCTTAAAAAACTTGCTAATGAACACGGGGATGCTGAGGCTTCAGTTATTGTTCAGCCAATGGTTATAACATATGGATATGAGATTGCTCTTGGAGCAAAGAAAGATCCTACTTTTGGAGCAGTTATTCTTTTTGGCACAGGAGGTAATCTTCTTGAAGCACTGGAAGACTATTCAGTTGGACTTCCTCCTTTAAATCAGACACTCGCAAAAAGACTGATGGAAGAAACAAAAATTTATAGATATCTTAAAAAATACCCCTACTATGAAGATGTCCTGCTTAAGCTTGAAGAAACTGTTGTAAAATTTTCTTATCTCATATCTGATTTCCCACAAATTAAAGAATTTGATATTAATCCTATATTTATCACAGACTCTGAGATATTTGCTCTTGACTGTAGTATAATTTTAGACAAAACCGCACCAAAGAAAAAAACAGTGGTGAAAGGAGAGTTTTGTCCACCTCATTTGAGCATATGTCCTTATCCTGTTCATCTTTATAAAGAGGTTGAACTGAAAGATGGCTTAAAAGCAATCGTAAGGCCCATAAAAGCTGAAGATGAAACTTTGATTGCAAATCTTCTTGGAAGATGTTCTGAAAGAACCATAAGCTTGAGATTTTTCCAGAGAGCAATTGACCTAAGACATGAAAATCTTGTTAAATTCTGCCAGGTTGACTATGATAGAAACTTAGCCTTTGTTTGTGTTGTAAAAGATATTGATGGAGAAAAAATAATTGGGGACGTTAGACTCTCTCGTGACCCTGATGGAATAGATGCAGATATGGCTATACTTGTTGAAGATGAGTGGCAGGGAAAAGGCGTTGGAAAGGCATTATGCACTTATGCTATTGAAGTAGCAAAAGATTTAGGAGTAAAAAGAATCTGGATGGATATATTAAGAATTAATACTTATATGTTAGGACTCGCTGAACGATTGGGATTTGTAAGACATCATGTGGAGGATGATAGTGTTAAGGTCTTGCTAAATCTTGAAAACAATTCATGAGTGAAAGACTGCTAATAGCAGATGGTAACAGCACTCTAAGAGAAAGTCTGAGTAATTATCTACAAAAAGAGGGTTTTATTGTTGATTGTGCATCAAATTTTCAGCAGGCATTAAATATTTATGCATCCTATATTCATGATCTTGCAATTATTGAAATAGAACTACCAGATGGTGACGGTATAGAGTTAGCAAGCAAAATTAAGATTTTAAATCCCAATGCAAAAATTATTCTTACCACATCCTATCCATCAATAAGCACTGCTCTTAAAGCAATTAAAATAAAAGTAGAAGATTATCTTATAAAACCTTTTGTTTATGATGAAATAAAACTCTCTCTTAAAAAACTCATTAAACCATCAATAGTTGAAGAGCCAAAGGAGAAAATACCAACCTTTAAAGAAAAAGAAGAACTCTGTGCAATAATAGGTGAATCAGTAGAGATTAAACTTCTTTTTGAAAAAATCAGAAAAATTGCTAATACTCCAACAAATGTTCTGCTTCTTGGTGAGACAGGCACTGGTAAAGAACTTTTTGCACGAGCAATACATGAGGCAAGTTATAGAAGAAAAAAACCTTTTGTGGCAATCAATTGCGCAAGTCTTCCTGAAAATCTTCTTGAAAGTGAACTTTTTGGTTTTATAAAAGGAGCTTTTACAGGAGCTGCTTCTGACAAAAAGGGGCTTCTGGAGATAGCTGATGGAGGTACGGTTTTCCTTGACGAAATTGGAGATCTACCATTAAGTCTTCAGGCAAAACTTCTCAGAGTTTTAGAGGATAGAGAAATTCGTCCACTTGGTAGCGTCATAAGTAAAAAAGTTGATCTCCGATTTATCTCTGCAACTAATAAAGATTTAATTGAAGAGGTAAAAGAAGGAAAATTCAGAGAAGACCTCTTTTTTAGATTGAATGTTATTACTTTAAGCATTCCTCCTCTAAGAGAAAGAGGTAGAGATATTGAGATTCTTGCTCATCATTTTATGCGGAAATTTGCAATAAAAATGGGCAAAAATTTGAAAAAAATAGACTCTCAGGCTCTGAAACTTCTTTACAAACATCCATGGCCAGGGAACATAAGAGAGTTACAAAATGTTATTGAACAGGCGGTTGTTTTCTGCGAAACAGATACAATAATGCCAGAGGACCTTCCAGAATATATACAGCATCCTGAAAAATTTTTTGATAGAGCAAAGGAAATCCCCGTGCTTTCTATTGAAGAATACACCAAGGAATTTATTCTTAAATATCAATCTATTTATACAGAGCAAGAACTTGCTGATATGCTTGGTATTACAAGAAAGGCTTTATGGGAAAAGAGAAAAAAGTGGGGAATTCCAAGGTCTGCTTAATTCTATTATAAGAATTTTTTATATTTAGTTCAGTTTATTTTATTTTAATTTCCATCCAAATTTATTTTAAAATTTCCTTCATTTTTTTACATATCTATTTACGGAGACAGATTATGCAAGATATAAGAATTTTAGGAATAAAAGCAGAAAGTGGTAGATGGTTCTATGTAATTTTTGGACTTATAATAAATATTTGTCTTGGTGCTATTTATGCATTCAGTATTTTCAGACCTCCTCTTGAAAAACTCTGGGATATAACTGCAACAGAGAGCGGATTACCATTTATGATATTTTTAGCCATGTTCGCTTTTGCTATGCCTTTTGCAGGAAATTTAATGCAAAAATGGGGACCTAAAACTACAATGTTTTTAGGTGGTATTCTGGTTGGAATAGGATGGATTGCTGCTTCTTTTTCAACAAATATCAATAGCCTAACTTTACTCTATGGAGTAATAGGTGGCACTGGAGTTGGTATTATGTATGGCGCCCCTATTGCAACTTCTGCAAAATGGTTTCCAGACAAGGCTGGTTTGGCAATTGGATTAACAGTTGGTGGATTTGGACTTTCAGCATTAATAACAGCTCCGATAATCAAGCAACTAATTGGTTCAGTCGGACCATTAAGTACTTTCTTATATTTAGGAATAGCTTTCTTAATAATACTCATAATTCTCTCTATACCCTACAAATTCCCTCCTGAGGGATGGAAGCCTGCGGGTTTTATTGCAAAGACTTCTTCTAATCCTACTTCAAATAATATAGAACTTGACAGAGAGGAAATGATAAAAACTAACTCATTCTGGGCATTATGGCTAACCTATACTATAGGTTGTTTTGCTGGATTAATGGCTATTGGAATATCCGCTCCTGCGGGGAAAGAAGTAGGTTTAACACACGAAATGGCTGCGCTTGCGGTTTCTCTATATGCAATTTTTAATTTTTTAGGTAGGCCCTTTTTTGGATGGCTAACTGACAAAATAAAACCAAAAGCTGCTGCAATTTTGTCATTTTTGATAATCGGAGGAGCTTCTTTATTAATATATGGAGTTCGTGAAAAAATCATATTTATTATTGGATTCTGTTTACTATGGTTAAATCTTGGTGGATGGCTTGCAATCGCTCCTACAGCAACAAAAATTTTTTATGGAACTAAATTTTATGGAAAAAACTATGGACTGGTATTCACAGCATACGGAACTGGAGCAATCACTGGAGTTTTAATTTCAGGACAGATTAAAGATTTACAAGGTTCTTATTTTTCGGTTTTTCCTTTTGTGGCTGTATGTAGTCTCATCGGTATTATTGTTGCACTTTTTTTCTTAAACAATAAAAAGCTAAATTCAAACTAAATAGACATATTTTAAAATCCCTCTATTTATTTCTGTTACTTTTTTTCTTGTTGTTTTACTTTATGTAACAGCTTGATTTTCTCATAATGATTGGGGAAAACCTTATTTTACTTAATTTGTCTTCTGGCATGTTATTTGAGTAATCTTTTTTCATGTTTAAATTTTTTAGAAAAAACAGGATAGAATCAGAAATTTTCCGTAATAAAGAATTTGTTGTTATTGATACCGAACTCACAGGATTAGATGAAAAAAATGACAGTATTATATCCATCGGCGCAATCACAATGAGGGAAAGAAGCATTTTAATTGGGGATATTTTCTATAGAATTTTAAATCCTCAGTGTAAGCCAAAAGACAAAGCTGTATTAATACATAAATTGACATCAACGGAGTTGGAACAATGTCCTGATATAAAACTTATTCTTAAAGAATTTATTGACTTTATCAAAAATAGACCAATTGTAGGACATTTTATTGAGATTGATATTAAGTTTCTGAGAAAGGAGACTTCAAAATGGCTAAATACAGGCTTCACTCCTGAAGCAATTGATACATACATAATATTTAACTGGTTAATAGAAAGAGAAATTATATCTAAAAAATTCAAAGGAGCAAAATCATTGCCTGAAATAGCGGAAGCCTTTGATATAAAAGTAGACATGCTTCATGATGCTCTCTATGATGCCTTTATAACAGCACAAATTTTTCAAAGAGAGATTATCATGGTTCAAAAAATCAATGCTTCCTGGTTTGATTTACTGAAAAAAATAGGGAAACCAACTGTATCCGGATACATGTTTGGGAAATATGAAAAAAACTATCAATTTTAAAGGAGGTATTTATGGTAACGAAGGAAACGCTTGATGCTTACTGGCGAGATAACAGAATTCTAATGTATGTTATCTTGCTAATCTGGTTTGCTGTCTCCTATTTGGCAGCAATTTTTGCTTCTTCTCTTAATAGCATTACAATTTTAGGCTTTCCATTTGGCTACTACATGGGTTCACAGGGTTCTCTTATAGTATTTGTTCTTCTTAATTATTTTTACTCCATGAAGATGAATGAACTTGATAAAAAATATGGATTAGAGGAGGAATAACCATGGCAAATGATGCAATGCAAGCATGGAAGAAAAAATTAAGGCAGATTTATGGAGTATACACTGGTATATTTCTAATTTTTGTTATAGCCCTTTGGATTGGAGAAAATATGGGGCTTCAACAGAAGTATATAGGTTATGCCTTTCTATTTGGAACAATTGGAGTTTATGCTGCGATAGGCATCCTGTCAAGAACTTCAGTTGTTGCTGAATATTATGTTGCGGGTAGGAAAGTTCCTGCAATATTTAATGGTATGGCTACAGCTTCAGACTGGATGAGTGCAGCTTCTTTTATTGGAATGGCAGGTGCTCTCTATTTGCAGGGCTATGACGGTTTAGCCTTTATTATGGGATGGACAGGTGGATATGTTCTTTTAGCAGTTATGGTTGCACCTTACATAAGAAAATTTGGTCAGTTTACTATTCCAGATTTTCTGGAAGCCAGATATGGTGGTAAACTTCCAAGAATGATAGGAATTGTATCTGCCATAATAGTCTCTTTTGCCTATCTTGTGGCACAAATTGTAGGTGTTGGAATTATTACAAGCAGATTTGTGGGAATTCCCTTTGAAGCAGGTGTATTTCTTGGCTTATCAGGCATATTAGTCTGTTCGTTTCTGGGTGGCATGAGAGCAGTAACATGGACACAGGTTGCTCAGTATATAATATTGATAACTGCCTATATGATCCCTGTTGTTGCCATTTCTTATAAACATACAGGAATCCCAATTCCGCAGGTTATGTATGGACAAGCTTTACAGGTGATTGAGTCAAAACAAAAAGCTCTTGTAAATGACGTTAAAGAAATAGAGGTTAGACAGGAATGGAAAAAGAAGGCTGAGGAATTAAATGCAAAAATTAAAGAATTACCAGAAAGTTGGCAAAAAGGAAAGACCGAGCTTGAAGAAAAGCTCAAAAACTTACCTACAGAAAACCCTGAAAGAACAAAGGCTGAAAAAGCTCTGAAAGACTATCCTAAGACACCGGAAGAAGCAAAAGAAAAATGGACTGCTACGATGAAAGAAGCGCAGGTAATGTCTAAGCCACCTAAGTCCTATGTATCTCCACCTTCGGATACAAAAGGAATAATTAACTTTCTTGCACTTACTTTTTGTCTGATGGTTGGAACAGCAGGGTTACCTCATGTTCTTATGAGATTTTATACTACACCTACAGTTCGTGAAGCAAGAAGTTCTGCTGCCTGGGCTTTATTTTTCATATTCTTGCTTTACTTTACTGCACCAGCTTACGCAGCTTTTGCAAGAAGTGAGATTCTTACAAACATAGTTGGGCAGGCTTTTACCTCTCTTCCTGGATGGGTTGCCAAATGGGCTTCAGTAGGATTAATCTCTATAAAAGACATGAACGGAGACGGAATTATTCAGTTTTCTGAAATTATAATAAGGGCTGATGCAGTAGTGCTTGCAACTCCAGAAATTGCAGGACTACCCTATGTAGTTGCTGGATTAATCGCTGCAGGAGGGCTTGCCGCGGCGCTTTCCACTGCTGATGGACTTCTAATCACCATTTCAAATGCCATATCCCATGACCTTTATTACAAAATCATTAATCCAAATATATCACCGTCCACAAGAGTGAAAATTGGAAAAGCTCTCTTAATCGTTGTTGCTGCAATTGGTGCCTATGTGGCAAGTTTTAAACTGGCAATAATTGTTGAACTTGTTGCCTGGGCATTTTCCCTTGCTGCTGCTACATTCTTTCCAGCTGTTGTACTTGGAATATGGGACAAAAGAATGAACAAAACTGGAGCAGTAACAGGAATGATCGTTGGGCTACTAATTACTACATATTATATAATTGGAAGCAGATTTTATGGAATAGACTGGTTTGGGATAAAAACAATTGCAGCAGGCATATTTGGACTTCCTGCAAATATTATTGTGGCTCTGGTCGTATCAAGAATTACAGCTGCACCCTCTCAAGAACTCCAGGAATTTGTTGACAGTATAAGATATCCCAAAGGTGCAGTAAAAGGTGGAGTTGAGGAATGACATTAAAGCTTTTTCTCAATTATACCCTTTCCTTTATAATGTGGCTCGTCATAGGACGAGCCATTTTATCTTTTTTTACAAAAGATCCTAAAAACCCCATCTATGGACTTTTTATGAGAACAACCGAACCCTTATATACATTAGCAAGAAGGATATTCCCTAAAGGAACAACAATTTTTATAATAATCTTTATAGTTATTCTTCGCCTTTTAGTTGTAAAATATTTTTGATGTTATGGAAGATTTAGAGAAAATCAAAAAAATATATCCCTTTGATACCCTTCCCATAGAAGAGATTGAAGAAATAGTTTCAATAGCTGAATTGAAAACTTATAAAAAAAATGAAATACTCTTTAAAGAAGGCAGTGAACCACTTAATTTCTTATACATAATTCTTGAAGGTGAGGTATTTCTTGAAAAAAATTCTCAGCTAATAGCTCATCTCAAAGGAGGAGACATATTTGGTTATGTATCTTTAGTTAGTGAGATGTCACCTGTATCTACTGCAAGAATTGTTGAGGATAATACAAAAATTCTTCAGATAAAAAAAGAAAAATTTCTTGATTTGCTGAGTAAATATGAGAGTTTTTCTAAATATTTCACAAAAGAACTTGCAAAAAGAGTTCACAAGGTCCCTAAGCTAAGAAGTTCCTTCCAGATGGAAAGACTTCTTGATGTAAGAATAAAAGACATTAAAATTAAAGAGCCTCTGTTAATCAAAGGAAACATGAACATAATAGATACAGCAAAAACAATGGCTGAGCATGACTCTACATTCTGCCTTGTTCAAAAGGATGGAGAAATAGGCATTATTACAGAAAGAGATATAATAAAAAAAATCCTTGCAAAGGAGATAAATCCTTCTCTTGCAAAAGCTCAAGATGTAGCTACTTTTCCGATAATTACAATGGATGCCTCTGAACCGCTTTTTAATGCACTGCTAACAATGGCAAAACACAGAATAAGAAAATTAGTAATAATGGATTCAGGAGCAATCTGGGGAATACTTGACGATAGAGTGGTTATATCCCATGAGAGTAAAAACATAATTTTTCTTATTAAGGAAATTGATAGAGCTAAAAGCACAGAGGAACTTTCCTACCTTTATTCTCTTGTAAATGAAAGCGTAATTGATGGTGTTATGTCTGGATTAGATCCTGAATATGTTGGAAAATATATAGCAGAACTTAATGACCATTTTATGGCAAGGGTAGTCAGGCTTGTAGAGGAAGAAATTGGTTTACCACCCTGTAATTATTCTATTATGGTTATAGGCTCAGAAGGAAGGAGAGAACAGAGCCTCAAAACAGATCAGGATAATGCTCTAATTTTTGAAGGTAATTCTGCAAATAGGGAATATTTTGAGAAGTTTTCAGAACTATATATAAAATATTTGCTTGATATCGGCTTTCCCCCTTGTCAGGGAAATGTTATGATTAGTAATCCTTACTGGAGAAGAACAAAAGAAGAATGGTTCAAGGAAATTGGTAGATGGATGGAAAATCCTAAACCTGAAAATGTTTTAAATATAAGTATATTTTTTGATTTCAGAAATGTTTTCGGTGAAGATAAATTAATAGATGAACTATGGCAGTTTATATTCCAAAGGATAAGAATTTCCAAACATTTTCTACCTTTTCTTGCCTCAGAGGCAATAAAATTCACTCCTCCTGTAGGTTTTTTAGGCAAGTTGAAGACTGAAAAAGAAGGGAAGTATAAGGGAGAGATTGATATAAAAAAATACGGTATTTTCCCTATAACTCAAGGTATAAGAGTTTTATCTCTCCATAATGAGATAAGAAATACAAATACCTTTGAGAGAATTAGAAAATTAAAAGATTTATCTATTTTTACACCTGATTTTGCAAGAGATCTGGAAGAAGGATACAGGTTTTTAATGACTCTTCGACTAAAATCACAAGCTAAGAAAATAAGAAATAATATACCTCCAGACAACTATATAAATCCGAAGGAATTATCAAAAACAGAAAAAGAAATTCTCATTGATGTTTTTAAAAAAATAGAGGAATTTCAAAAACTTCTTTTTGATAAGTATAATCTTAGATATTTTTCATAAATTTGTTACCCAAATAAACATCCTTAGTTACTTTTAGTAACATTTTTAGAATGAGTTAATTAACCTCTTAAATATCTGAGCACCTTTAAGCTATGGCATAATATTTGCTTCATTGAAAACTATATGGTAAAGATAATTGAAGATATCATGGATTTTCTAAAATCTGTTCCTCCTTTTGAATTCTTAAGTGATGAAGCTATTAATTCTGTAACAGTTAAAACATCTATGGAATATTATCCTAAGGGGACTCATATTCTTCTTCAGGACGGTCCTCCCAGTGAGTTTCTTTATGTTATTAAAAAAGGTGGAGTTAAAGTATACCGAAGAGTTGAAAATGAGGAAATTGTCATAGACTACAGAAGCGAGGGAGACAGTTTTGGCTTTGTTTCTTTGATGAGTGGAGATAAATCACGAGCAAATGTTGTTGCAATTGATGATACTATCTGCTATCTAATACCAAAGGAAACTATCTCTAATCTTATAAACAAATATTCTGAAGTGAGAGACTTTTTCTTAAGGTCTTTTATGAACATATACTTTGACAAAGGATACAGAGAAGAGCAGTCTAAAAAAACACTAACTTATACAGTTGATAAACTTCTTTTTACCACTCCTGTTGAAGAAATTGCTACTAAAAACGTTATTTCTGTTCCTGAAAATACTTCAATAAGAGATGCTGCAAGGCTTATGTGTGAAAACTCTATAAGTTCTCTAATCATTATGGATAGCCAAGGAATTCCAGTTGGAATAATCACAGACAAAGACCTACGCAGAAAAGTAGTTGCCTCAGCAAGAAATGTTGATGAGCCTGTTAAAAACATAATGAGTTATCCAATTATAAAGATTGATGCAAAGGATTTCTGTTTTGAAGCGGTCGTAAGAATGCTTAAATACAATATACACCATCTTTTAGTAATAAAAAATGGAAAGATTGAAGGAATTATTACAAATCACGACATAATGATGCTTCAGGGTTTTTCACCAGTTACTATTGTAAGAGATTTAGAAATTCAGCAGACAGTAGAAGGCTTAATGAATACATCTAAACAAGTAAACACTATTGCAGGAAATCTGATTTCTCAAGGAGCTAAAGCAAGCAACATAACCCGAATCATAACAGAGATAAATGATAGAATTGTCAGAAAAATTATTCAGTTTGCTGAAAGAGAGTTTGGGCAACCCCCTGTCCCCTATTGCTGGATTGCTCTTGGCTCAGAGGGCAGAAAAGAACAAACCTTTAAAACTGACCAAGATAATGCACTTATCTATGCTGATCCGCCTCAGGCACAACAGGAGGCGGTGCAAAAATATTTTCTTGAACTTACAGCTTGGATAAAGGAAAATCTTCTAAAATGTGGTTTTCCACCTTGTCCTGGAGATATCATGGCAAGTAATCCTAAATGGTGTCAGCCTCTCAAAGTCTGGAAAAAGTATTTCTCTCAATGGATTTATACACCAAAGGGTGAAAACATCAACCTTTCAAATATATTTTTTGATTTTAGAGGAATTTATGGAGACCTTTCCTTAGAGGAAAATCTAAGAGATTATCTTCTCAATATTGTTAAAGACCAGAAAGTATTTCTTGGATATTTAGCTAATCTTGCAGTGAGAAACAAACCTCCACTTGGTTTTTTCAAAACTTTTGTTGTAGAAAAAAGCGGTGAACATAAAGATAAACTAAATCTAAAAATTAAGGGTATTGCTCCTATTGTTGACATAGTAAGACTTTTCAGCCTTGAAAAGGGAATAAGAGAGACCTCAACCTTAGAAAGAATTGAAACATTAAAAAGTAAGCATACTGTTGTAAGGGATTATGCAGACGAAATGGCATATGCTTTTGAGTTTCTCATGTTTTTAAGAATGCGTCATCAGCATGAACAAGTGTTACAGGGCAATATGCCTGATAATTTTATTAATCCTGAATCATTAAGTAATCTTGAGAAAAAACTCTTAAAAGATACTTTCCAGCTTATATCAAAGCTTCAGGATATTCTTATTGAGAGATATAAGCTGATGATAATATAGGTATGATTAAATTTTTTAGAAAAAAGAGAGACAAAGGCATTATCTCTCAACAGCTAATAAGCGAAACAGATTTTGTAGTTGTTGATACAGAACTTACAGGTTTAAATGAGTTCAGGGATAACATAATAGCCATTGGTGCAATAAAAATGAAGGGAAGAACTATAAAGATAGGAGATATTTTTTATAGAACAGTAAGCCCCTCAACAAAGAAATTCCGAAAGGAAAGCATAATGATTCATGAAATAACACCCTCTGAACTTGAAAAATGTCCTCAAATAGAACCTATTCTAAGAGAATTCATAAAATTTTCCAAGAATTGTTTAGTTGTAGGACATTGTGTTGATATAGACTTAACTTTTTTAAAAAAAGAAATAAGAAATAATTTGAGAGAGATTTTTGAACCCTTTAGCATAGACACATTACTAATTTATAAATGGCTTATTAAAAAAGAGATTTTACCATCTGATTTCTCAAATAAAAATTCACTTGAAGACATTGCTTTATCTCTTGATATTGAACCAAAAGAACTACATGATGCTTTGTCAGATGCATTTATTACAGCACAAATCTTCCAGAGATTACTTGCTTATCTTGGAGAGTTAAAAATATTCACCGTTGGTGAATTATTAGAAATAGGCTCTATTTATGAAAAAAGCTTCGGAACAACCATTAAAAAAGAAGCCTATCAACTTTAAGGAGGTTTTTTATGAAGGAAGAGTTACTAAAATCCTCTCTATTTAAGGAGATTGTGAGAAGCAAAAATTCTATCTCTCTTATTCTTACCGTGTTAGAGTTAATTATTTATTTTGGTTTTGTTTTATTGGTCGCTTACAACAAAGAGTTTCTTGGAGAGAAACTATACGGTTCTGTTACTGTTGGTATACCCATAGGAATAGGAGTAATAATACTAAGTTGGCTACTTACAGGAATTTATGTTTTATGGTCTAACAAGGTTTATGATGAAAAAGTTTCTAAGATAAGAGAAAAAATAGGAGGTGAATAATAATGCAAACTGTTCTTGGACAACCAACACTGACAGGAATATTTTTCTTTTTGCTTTTCGTTGCCGCAACATTGTATATAACATACTGGGCAGCAAAAAGAACAAGAACAACAGCAGAGTTTTATGCAGCAGGAAGAAGTATAACAGGACTACAGAATGGTCTTGCTCTCGCTGGAGATTATATGTCTGCAGCAAGTTTTCTCGGAATTGCTGGACTGGTTTCATTGAAAGGATATGATGGTTTAATATACGCAGTAGGCTGGCTTGTTGGGTGGCCTATTGTAATGTTCTTAATTGCAGAACCGCTCAGAAATCTTGGTAAATATACCTTTGCAGATGTTGTTGCATACAGACTTAGGCAGAGACCTATCAGAACAGCTGCTGCAACAGGAGCTTTAATAACTGTCCTTTTTTATTTAATTGCTCAGATGGTCGGTGCAGGTTCTTTAATAAAATTAATGTTTGGACTTCCTTACGAATTGGCAATAATTATAGTAGGGTGTCTAATGATAGCTTATGTTTTATTCGGAGGAATGCTTGCAACAACTTGGGTTCAGATTATAAAGGCATGTCTTCTTCTTGGAGGTGCCACAATTTTAGTTTTTCTCACTCTTTATCAATTTGGATTTAATTATGTTGAACTATTCTCAAATGTTACATCTAAGTATGGTGATAAGTTTGTTCAGCCAGGTGGTTTAATAAAAAATCCCATTGATGCCATATCACTTGGCATAGCTCTGATGTTTGGTACAGCAGGGCTTCCCCATATTTTAATGAGATTTTATACAGTCCCTGATGCAAAAGAAGCAAGAAAATCAGTATTTTATGCAACTGGGTTCATAGGTTACTTTTATATACTTACATTTACTATTGGGTTTGGAGCAGCCGCATTGGTAGGACATGAGATAATTAGTAAAATTGACAAAGGTGGCAATATGGCAGCACCTTTACTTGCTGAAGCACTTGGAGGAGAAATATTTTTAGGATTCTTAGCGGCTGTTGCTTTTGCAACTATTTTAGCTGTAGTTGCCGGATTAACTCTTGCAGGTGCATCAGCAGTGTCGCATGATATCTATGTAGGCGTGGTTAAGAGAGGAAGAGCAGATGAAAAACAGGAGGTAAAAGCAGCTAAAATAGCTACTCTTTGCCTTGGATTGCTTGCAATAATACTGGGAATTGTGTTTAAAGGACAGAATGTTGCTTTCATGGTTGGTTTAGCCTTTGCAGTAGCTGCTTCTGCTAATTTTCCAGCTCTGTTTATGTCTATATTTTGGAAAAAATTCACCACTCAGGGGGCTGTTTGGAGCATATATACAGGACTTTTGTTGAGTGTTATATTGATAATTTTAAGTCCAACAGTTTGGGTTGATATATTGAAAAATGCTCAACCCATATTTCCTTTGAAAAATCCAGGAATAGTTTCATTCTTTGGTTCATTTATAGCTGGTATAGTAGTTTCTTGGCTTACAAAAGAAAAGGAAGCAGAAGAAAAATTTGAAACTGAAAAAATAAGGTCATATATAGGTATCGGTGCTGAATAAAATTCTAAAATAATGTTAAAATCAATAGAAAAAAAGGAGGTAATCTATGACACAAGGAATTGATGTATTACTTAAAGAACAGAGGGTTTTCCCTCCACCAAAAGAAATTTCAGAAAAAGCCTATATTAAAAGCATGGCCGAATATGAAGCTATGTATAAGCGTTCTGTAGAAGATCCAGAGGGTTTTTGGGCTGAGATTGCTGAACAAAATATTACATGGTATAAAAAGTGGGATAAAGTTTTAGACTATGATTTTAATAAACCTTACATAAAGTGGTTTATAGGTGGAAAGCTAAACGCCTCATATAATTGTCTTGATCGCAATCTTTCAACCTTAGGTAATAAGGCTGCACTCATTTGGGAAGCTGATGATGGCGAGGTAAAAACATACACCTACTGGCAACTTTACAGAGAAGTCAATAGATTTGCTAATGTTCTAAAAAAGCTTGGCATTAAAAAAGGAGATAGGGTTGCTGTTTATCTTCCCATGATTCCTGAACTTCCTATAACCCTTCTTGCCTGCGCAAGAATTGGTGCAATTCACAGCGTAGTCTTTGCAGGTTTTTCAGCTCAATCTCTTAGAGACAGAATAAATGACTGCGGAGCAAAACTACTTATCACAGCCAATCAGGGACTAAGAGGAGGAAGACTCGTACCCTTAAAAGCAAATGCTGATCAAGCACTGGAAGGTGCACCCTCTGTAGAAAAATTAATTGTTGTAAAAAGAACTCCAAATTTTGTTGACATGGACCCTGAAAGAGATTTCTGGTGGCATGACCTGATGAATGACCCTGAGATTGGAAACTATTGCGAACCTGAACAGGTGGATGCAGAAGACCCATTATTCATTCTTTATACTTCAGGTTCTACTGGAAAGCCAAAAGGAGTTTTACATACAACTGGTGGATATATGGTTTATGTAAATATTACTTTTAAATTAACATTTGACTATAAACCAGAGGAAATATTCTTCTGCACAGCTGATATAGGCTGGGTCACAGGGCATAGTTATATAGTTTATGGACCACTCAGCGCAGGAGCAACCTCTCTAATGTTTGAAGGAGTTCCCACCTATCCAAACCCAGGAAGATTCTGGGAAATTGTTGAAAAGCACAGAGTTAACATATTCTATACAGCTCCAACTGCCATTAGAGCTCTTATGCGAGAGGGAGAAAAATGGCCGTATCAGCATGACCTTTCAAGTTTAAGAATTCTTGGCACTGTTGGTGAACCAATTAATCCTGAAGCATGGATGTGGTATTACAAACATGTTGGTAAAGAACGTTGTCCAATTGTAGATACATGGTGGCAGACTGAAACAGGTGGATTCATGATAACTCCTCTTCCTGGTGCTATGACTCTTAAGCCAGGGTCTGCTACAAGACCATTTTTTGGTGTTGTTCCGAGAGTTCTAAAAGAAGATGGTTCTCCTGCAGCAGTAAATGAAGGAGGCTACCTGGTAATTGAAAAACCATGGCCGGGTATGCTTAGAGGAACATGGGGAGACCCTGAAAACAAACGAATTAAAGAAGTCTATTTTTCACGTTTTCCAGGCAAATACTTTACTGGTGATGGAGCAAGAGTAGATGAAGATGGCGATTACTGGCTTATGGGAAGAATTGATGATGTTATAAATGTATCAGGACATAGAATAGGAACAGCTGAGGTTGAATCAGCTCTTGTTGCTCATCCAGCTGTTGCCGAAGCAGCGGTAGTAGGATTTCCACATGATATAAAGGGTGAGGGAATATATGTTTATGTTGTTCTTAAAGAAGGACATGAGCCATCAAGGGACCTTGAAAAATTGCTCATATCTCACATAAGACAGATGATAGGACCTATCGCAACTCCAGATAAAATACAGTTTGCTGGCGGACTTCCAAAAACAAGAAGCGGTAAGATAATGAGAAGAATTTTAAGAAAAATTGCCTCTGGCGCACTGGAAGAACTCGGAGATACATCAACCCTTGCAGATCCATCTGTTGTAGAAGAATTGATAACAGGAAGAAAATAATTAAGCATAGGGGAGAAGGGCTTCTGCTTTCTCCCCTAAAAATATCATTAAATCAAAATACGCTTTTTTCCTATTTATACTTTAATATTCCTTAAAAATTCAGAGGCTACTTCTGGCAAAAGATGGTTTATATACATGCCAGAACCAAGTTCAAATCCAGAAGCTTGAACAATTCTTGGCACAATACTGATATACCAGTGTAAATATTCTAATTCACTTTCTGCAATGCTACCTGACCTTAATACTAAATTAAAATCAGGATTTTCAAGTCCATAATAAAGTTTAGCCATTGTAGACTTCAAATTAAAAGCAAGGTCCCAGATTTCATTTTCTTTTATTGTTGCAAAAGAACCAGAATGTCTTTTTGGGAATATCCATATGTGAAAAGGAGAAAGAGAAGCATATGGAATAAAGGAAACAAAATGTTCGGTATTACAGATTATTCTTATAGAGCAAGACAGTTCTTCATCTAAGGTTTTGCAAAAAATACATTCTCCTGTGCTATCAAAGAAATGCATCGCCTTTGCTGTTCTTTCTCTTATTTGGAAAGGCACAATTGGAAGCCCTACTATCTGAGAATGAGGATGTTGAATAGTTGTCCCAGACAAGGGTCCCTGATTTTTGAAAATTATTACATGCTCTATTCTTCTATCACTGTAAAAGGCAAGAAATCTCTCCTTATATGTTTGGAGAACATCTTTTATCTGACTCACAGGCATAATTGCTGTTGTTAGGTTATGAAGTGGAGATTCTATGATTACTTCATGCAGACCTGTTCCTGTAATAGTTTTTCTTAATCCATCCTCACTCCTTATTTTTTCCATATCACCAGATAAAACAGCATATTTATTAGGCACAATCCTTATCCTCCAACCCTTTTCATCTCTTATTCTGTAAACTTCTGAAGGTGTATATATCTCATTTCCAGGACAAAAGGGACAACTCTCAACAAATTCTGGTAATTTTCTTTTCTCTTTGACAACATAATCCTGAGGGGAGGTTTCTCTCCCTATCATTATGACCCAATCATTAGTTATAAGATTTAATCTTAATTCAGACATTTTTTCAAAATATTCTTACAATATTAACATAAACTAACGTGTAGTTAAAAAGCAAAAAACTCTTGAGCAAAAACTGGAAGCTTTTATTTATGAAAATCGTGTTTTTAAATTAATTTAAATTGAATTATTTTTATATTTAATCTAAAAATTGTCTAAAAATTGCAAAAAATTGAGTATTTTTATAAAATATTTTTATTATATTTCAATTTTATTTTTAGGGGGAAATATGAAAAAACTAATTATTAAATGGCAAAGACTTGTTCAAAATAATACTACATGTCCAAGATGTGCAGATACTGGATTGGAAATTGAGAAGGCTTATATTAAGCTTAAGGAATCTCTTAAGCACTTTAACATTGAAGTCTTATTAGAAAAACATGAATTAACCGAGACAGAATTCAATAAAAACCCCTTAATTTCCAATCTCATACTGATCAATGATAAACCTCTTGAGGCATGGATTAGTGCAGAAACAGGACAGTCTAAATGTTGTAGTGTATGTGGCGATGAAGAATGCAGAACCATTCAGTTTAGAGGGAATATTTATGAAGCTATTCCTGAAAATTTGATAATTAAGGCAAGCTTAATCGCTGCATCTGAACTAATTCCAATAGACAAAAAGAGTTCAATTTTAACAATCAAAAATTTTAAATAACGGAGGATTGAATGAAAAAATTTCTTGAGAAGTTGCACAACTTCAGACTCCTTCCCTTTTTCGTGATTATCAGTATGATTATCGGAATTGCAATAGGTAAGTGGTATGGTATTTCAAATTTTGAACTTACACCGCCAATTGATGCTATTAAATCAATATTTAAAGGTGGCTATGAGTTTAGTTTGCCCAATACATTAGCTCTCGGAGTAGTAGTTGGTTTGTTTATGATGATGTATCCTGCAATGGCAAACATAAAGTTTGAAGATCTTGGAAAAGCAATGAAATCCCCTAAACAGCTTGCCATTGTAGCCTTTTTTAATTATGCTGTTGCACCTTTTTTTATGCTTTTACTTGCTAAATTTTTCTTAATTGGTGAGCTGGATTTGTATACTGGGCTTGTATTGTACGGACTTGCTCCATGCATTGCAATGGTAATTGTCTTTACTTATCTTGCAGGAGGAAATGGTCCTCTTGCGATAATTCTTGTTGCCTTTAACTCCATTGTTCAGATGCTCTTAATTCCTGTATATGCAAAACTACTTCTTGGAGATGTTCAATTTGATGTTTGGGTTGTAGGCGAAAGCGTGGTTTTATATCTTGGAGTGCCCTTAGCTGCTGGAATGCTCACAAGATTTTTAGGAGTTAAAAGATTTGGAGAGGGATGGTTTAAAAAACTCAAATTTTATCTTGACACAATGTCAATTGCAGGACTTCTTTTCACTCTTATTGTAATGTTTGCTCTTAAGGGAGATTTAATTCTTGAAAAACCAATTTTTATTGTTCAGATGGCTATTCCAATGACGATTTTCTTTTGGACAATGTTTGTTATTGTTTACCTTGTAAGCTGGAAATTTAAGTTAAATTATGAGGATTCTGTAGCAGTAGCATTTAATTCTACAGGAAGAGATTTTGAAATAGCTATCGCAATTGCAATTTCTGCATTTAATCCGACAGTTGCCCTTGCTACAGTAATAGGACCACTAATTGAAGTTCCTGTAATGCTTGCGTTAGTAGGTTTTGCAAAAAAGACAGAATATAGACTTTTTAAAATTCAAAAATAAGGAGAAGCCTATGTATGAAAAAATTCTTTATCCAATTAAATTTGAAGAATTTTCAATGGATATTTTGAAGTGTATGCTAAATTTCAAAAAAGTTGGAACAAAGGAAATAATTCTCATTCATGTAGTTGATGTATCAAAACTGCCGATGGAGAAATATGCAGGATATGACTTAGATTTTGTAAAAACTTTAACAGAAATCGCAGATAAAAAAATGGAAAAAGCCCTTAAATTAATCTCCGAGGCAGGTTTATCATCAAAAAAATTTATCTCCACTGGAGTTCCTTACCGAGAAATTCTTAAAGTAGCTGAACAGGAAAGTGTTTCGTTTATTATTTCAGGAAGGCAGAGAAAGAGCCTCCTGGGAGAAATATTTATTGGCTCAAATACAGATAAAATAATTCGTTACGGCAGATTTCCTGTTTATGTCCCAAAATATCCTGCTTGCTTCGGTGATGATTTTTCAGCATGCGAACGTTATTGTGAAAATCCTTTCAAAAAAATTCTGTATCCAACAGATTGGTCTGATTGTGCTGAAAGCGCAATTAAATATATCTTGAGACTAAAAAATTCAGTTGAAGAGATTGTGATAGCTCATATTATGGATGAAAAATCTATGAAACTACAGCCTCTTGAAAAATTCAGAGAATTTGAAAGAATAAATATGGAAAAACTTGAAAGCCTTAAGTTAAAACTTGAACAAGAAGGGTTTAAAGTTAAAACTCATCTTTCTGTAGGGAAACCTTCAGCAGAAATTATAAATTTAGCAAAACAAGAAGATATAACTTGTATAGCAATGGGCGTTCATGGAAAGGGCTTCATAGAGGGAATTTTGTGGGGTTCTGTTTCAAGAAATGTTGTAGAGTATAGTGACAGTCCTGTACTTGTAACAAAGGGAGGAGTTTGTTAGAAATGTTCCACGTGGAACATTTCTAACAAACTATAGTTTTAAACTTTCTTTCTTTTATCTATGATTCTTACTGCTTTTCCGGGGACCCTTTGAATGGTTCCCTCTGGCACTACCTGAATTTTACTATGAAATCCTAAAAAATCATAAAGTTCAAGGTCAAGTTGATCAAGTTCCCGCTGAGTAATGCCATTATCAGCCTTTTCAACTATTATTGTCATCTCATCTTTGCCTTTCGCTGTTTCTATTACAAGTTGATAATAAGAGGAAAGTCCTTTATGTTTCAACAAAATCTGTTCAACCTGCGAAGGATAAAAGTTAACGCCCTTTACCTTGAGCATATCATCTGTTCTGCCGCGAATTCTGCTAACACGAATATGTGTTCTTCCGCAATCGCACTTTTCATATGACAAAATTTTTGATATGTCTCTTGTGCGATACCTTATAAGAGGAAGTCCTTCCCTGGTAAGAGTTGTGATAACCATCTCTCCTTCCTCGCCGATAGAGAGAGGTTTTTCTGTTTCAGGGTCAATAATTTCTACAATATAGTGATCTTCCCAGATGTGAATTCCTGTTTTTCTCTCACAGTCTATTCCAAGTCCAACTCCTCCTGTTTCAGTAAGTCCAATAATATCAAAAGTTTTTATGCCCATCTCTCCTTCAATTCTACGTCTGTATTCATCAGACCATGTTTCTGCTCCTAAGATTGCAGCTCTTAATTTTGTCTCTCTGAAATCAAAGCCGTTGTCCTTCGCGACCTCTATAAGTCTTGCAGGATAGGAAGCAATTGCACCAAAGGCTGTAACTCCAAGGTCTTTTATCAGTTTAAGCTGCATGAGTGACCTACCAGCACCTGCAGGAACTATGAAACAGCCAAGACGCTCAGCTCCATAGTGAAAGCCAAATCCTCCATTAAAAAGTCCAAAGGAAGGCATGATCTGAAGCTTGTCTTTTTCAGTCAGTCCAGCTGCTGCCAGACATCTTGCCATTATCTCTCCCCACTGGGCAATATCATTTTTTGTCATAGCATTTATTACTGGTACTCCTGTGGTGCCAGAACTCATATGCATTCTTGCACAATCAGAAGGCTCAACAGCAATGTGCCCAAAGGGATAGCAGTCTCTTAGGTCATCTTTTGTGACAAAGGAAAGGCTCTTAAGATCATCAAGGCTACGGATATCTTCAGGCTCTATATCTCTGTATTTTTCCTTAAGCTTTGAGCGTGAATTTTTAAGAAATCTGAGGGTTTTTCTCAACCCTGTAAGTTGCAGTTTTTCAATTTCTTCTCTTGGAAGTGTTTCTTTCTCAGGATTGAACATAATCGCACCCCTTTATAAATGATTTTTTGTTTTCCTCATCAAGAATATTTATGAAATCTTGGCACTCAAAAAGTTTTGTCTTTTTTACAAAAACACCGAGTAAAAAGGTATTAACATATCTCATGGGCACACTTGCCCTCGCAGTTTGTATTTCATCATCAGTAAAAGCAAATGTATTTTCACTGAAAGTTTTTGCATACTCAAGCAACTCTCTGCTCAAAAGAACAACCATATCTGCTGTTCCTCTTCTAATCATTCCGCTCATTCCTTCACCGATCTTCATCTGTATCTCAACAGCACCACCCTTTTTAGCCATTCCTTTAATTTCTGTAGAACAAACAGAAAGTCCCTTATTGATTGATGCCTGAGCAATCACTCTTGAAAAAAATATAACTCCCTGTCCACCTTTGCCAAGTATAACGAGTTTCATAGTCTTCTATTATATCAAACGAATTGCTTTAGTAGGGCATATATGGACACAGCATCCGCATCCTACACAAATGGTATGGTCAATTTCTGCTTTGACATCTTCTTCCTTGAATACTATTGCAGGACATTCAAACTCGGTAAGACAAAGCTTACAGCCTTTGCATAGTTCTTTCACTACAGCTACATTATATCTTGGATTGGCACTTAATCCTTCCTTTGTGTTTACACATAGGTGTCTAAAAACTATAACTGCTACTTCATTTCTCTCCTTAAGAAACTTCTTTGCATCCTTTAGCATTTTTACTGAAACATCAAAATCGTAGGGGTCCACAGTTTGAACAAAGTTAATTCCAATTCCCTTTACAACATTCTCAATAATTATTGGGGTTACTGGTTCACCTGAGGAACTTACTTCATCAGAAAGAGTTTTCTGGTTTCCTGTCATTGCTACTGTTTTGTTATCTAAGATAATTGTTAAAAAGGGAACTCTGTAATGGACTGCATCAATTAAAGGAGGTATTCCTGTATGAAAAAATGTAGAATCTCCAATTATAGATACCACATCCTGCTCAGTGCCAGCTAATTGAAAGGCTTTTTTAAATCCAAAACCAAAGGAGACACTTGCTCCCATACATAAAACCGTATCTGTAACTCCAAAATTAAGAGCAAGGGTGTAACAGCCTATATCTCCTGCATAAATTGCTTTTTTGCCGAAAACTTTTTTTACCGCATAAAGAGCAATTCTGTGTGCACAGCCAGGACAAAGAGAGGGTCTTTTAAGTGGAGGAACAGTTATGGTTTTGCCTCGCTTTATTAATCCAATTCTTCCTAAAATCTCCTCGCAAACCTCTGGAGTAAGCTCTCCCTGCTTTGGCACTATCCCGTTTCTTCTTCCTTCAGTGCATAGTTGTAACTCAAGCACTGGCATGGATTCTTCTATAGCAATGACTCTACTGTAGCCTGAAAAATCAAATTTTTTAAGTGGATAGGGCATGTCTACCTTTGCTAAAGTCAACTTATTTTGTAGTCCATACTCTTCAATTAACTCATAAAGATAAGAAAAAACTGCTCCGCTTGAGATTATAAGAATATCACCTTTGAAAAAGAATCTTAATTCATTTGTTCTCTCTATTTCAGCAATTTTCTCATTTAAAGCAGCATGAAGCATAAGTCTTTGACGAGGAGTAGCTGCATAACGCCAAAGTTTTTTATCCCAATCCTTTAGAATTTTAAATTGAGCTTTTAATGGCTCATTTACAAAATCTCCTTTAAGCTCTACATCAGCCCTTCCATGAGAAACCCTTGTTGTACTCCGGAGCATAACTGGTATACCATATTTTCTGCTTAGTTCAACTGCCCTTTTTGCAAAATCATAGGCTTCCTGAACTGTTGAAGGGTCAAGTATAGGTATCTTTGCAGCCATTGCAAAAAAGCGACTGTCCTGTTCTGTTTGAGAAGAATGAGGACCAGGGTCATCCACACTTACAAGCACCATAGCAGAGTTTGTTCCCACATAGGCAGAGTTCATAAACGGATCCATTGCCACATTAAGTCCAACTTGTTTCATTGTAACAGCTGTCTTAATTTCTGCAAGGCTTGCTCCGTAGGCAACTTCATAGGCAACCTTTTCATTTACTGACCATTCTGCAAATGCCTTTAATCCTTTGTTTTTAATTATTTTTTGAAAGGTAGGAATAATCTCGCTTGATGGAGTTCCTGGATAACCAGTGATAAATCTAACTCCTGCCTGAATTAAACCATAAGCAATCGCTTCATTGCCTGAAAGATATAATCTGGGCATCTATATATGATAGGAAAAAATACTCTATTGTTTCAAATTAAAATTAAAATAAGTTTGTATGGCAACAACATTAACTAAATTTGAGTTCTTTTATCTTTTCAGCAGGATTATCACTTAAAACAATTGATGTTCCTACTAAAATAGCATCTACTCCTTGCTTAATAAGCTCCTGAACATGTGATTTTCCAGAAATCCCACTTTCGCTAACAATGACCTTGCCTTCAGGAATTAATTTTTTAAGTTTGAAAGTTGTGTTAATGTCAATCTGAAGAGTCTTAAGATTTCTATTATTTATTCCTATTATATCAGCGCCAGCAAACAATGATTTATCTAAATCTTCCTCATCATGAATCTCAAATAAAACATCCATGCCAAGGCTCTTTGTAAGTTCATATAAAGTTTTACATTGTTCCTTAGTTAAAATGCTTGCAATTAAAAGAATTGCATCTGAATGTAGCAATTTTGATTCATAGACCTGGTATTCATCAAAAATAAAATCTTTTCTTAAAACCGGAATATGAGGATGATTTTTTTTAATAGTCACCAGAAATTGAGGGTTTCCAAGAAAGAAATCTTCCTCGGTTATAACTGAAATTGCATCTGCACCTGAGGATACATAAATATTTGCCATTTCCTCTATATCATATTCTTTCAATATACCCTTTAGAGGAGATGCTTTTTTTATTTCTGCAATAAGTTTTATCGGTTCATGGGGAAGTCTTTTTATTTTTTTATAAAACAGATAATCAGACTTATTCCCAAAAGCCAAAGCCTTTTTTTTAATATCTTCAAAGGATAAAACTTTTTTCTGTTCCGTAATTCTTAACTTTTTTCTTTCCACTATCCTCTGTAATATATTCATCCTTTTATCCTGCCTTTGACTTGATATACAAAAACAAGAATTTCTGCTACAGCCTTATACAATTCCACAGGAATCTCTTCATAAATATCAAGCTTTGAAAGAACCTCCACTAAAGCCTCATCTTCTTTCATAGGAACTCCATGCTGCCTTGCCAGTTCAATTATCTTCTGAGCTATAAAACCCCTACCTTTTGCAACAACCTTCGGAGCTGCATCCTTCTCTGCTTCGTATTTTAATGCAACTGCCTTTTTGCTATCTGTCATACTGTTAAACTCACACTGCCTTCTTTAATGTTCCACTGTTTAATTAGTTCTTCAGTTTTTGAAACATAGTTTATTCCACTAAGGAGCATTCCTTTATCTTGAAATCTCTCTCTTAATATTGCCTCTTTATCCTTAAGGCAACTAAGTATTTCAGGTTGACCTGAAAAGCTAATAAAAAAGCTTTTGTTTATCATTGTTACAATAAAAGAAAGATATTCTTCTTTAAAATTAAGGGTGACAAAAACTGTGTGATATTCCTTCCCCTCTCTTTTAAAAGATTTATACGCTATATTACCTCCTTCTATATCCTGCCATAAAAGAGGTAAAAAGGTAAAAAAGCTTTGATAGGTTTTGGAAAGAATCTGATATCCATCTATTTGCCTTAAAAGTTGCTCTGCCTTAAGGGCTACTTCTTCAATACTCTGTGATTTTGCTTCCTTTATAATTTGATTAAGAATAACTTTTAAGTCTTCCTTAATCTGCTCAATTTTAACAGAATCAAAAAGAGCCTGCTTCATTTTTGCTTCAAAGGATACTCCAGAATTTAATAAAGTTTGCTTTAATTTCTCAGGAGTTATTTCCTCATGAGTTGTAATAATTAGATTTTTTAGCTGAGAAATCTGCTCTTTTGGAAAATCATTTTGTTCAAGAAGCTTTATTAATTCATGAAGATTTTCTGATGTATCCTGCTGTGAAAAAATTACATCAATTATTTTATTCATAAGCACCGTCTTTTGTGTTTCAGAAAGCTTTTCCGTTGGAAAAGAAAAAATTGTTTTAATTATATCCATTTGTTGTTTTGTTTCTTTTATTGAGTTCGGATTATTAGAAAAGAGTGATTCAATTAATTTAAAGATTTGATCCGATATTTCAGTTTCAGCCTGTATCATGGCTTTCTGAACCTCTTTGGCTTCAGAAGCAGATAAAACTCTCAAAGGAATTATACCCTCTTCAAGAGGCTTTTCTACCTTTACCATCACAGTGTCTCCCTTGTTTAAGGGCAATTCTCTCTGAGGCTGAGCATTTATTATTCTATTGTTAATTTTTAGTTGCATTGTTCCAGTGGGGAATATGTCCATTATCTCTGCGGTTAGAATCTCACCAACTACAAGCTTGATAGGCTCTGCCTGTTTGCCTTTAAATATATGAATTACGCCTGAAGAGTCAATTATAGGCTGAATCATCTTATTACATCTATACCCATATAGGGTCTTAAAACTTCAGGCACTATTACAGAACCGTCTTTTTGTTGATAGTTTTCAAGAATTGCCACCAATGTTCTACCAATGGCAAGTCCTGAACCGTTTAATGTGTGGACAAACTCTGTTCCTTTTTTATCTCTTCTACGAAATCTTATATTAGCTCTTCTTGCCTGAAAGTCTTCAAAATTGGAACAAGAAGAAATCTCTCTGTATCTACCCTGTCCTGGAAGCCATACTTCAATATCATAGGTTTTTGCTGAAGCAAATCCTAAATCTCCGGTGCATAAAGCAACTACTCTATAGGGAAGCCCAAGCATCTTTAGAACTTCTTCCGCATCCCTTGTAAGAGACTCAAGTTCTTCATAGGAGTCTTCAGGTTTTACAAATTTTACAAGCTCAACCTTATTAAACTGATGCTGCCTAATGAGTCCCCTTACATCCTTGCCATGTGATCCAGCTTCTTTACGAAAGCAAGGAGTATAAGATACATAATAAATTGGCAACTCATCTTCAGAGAGAATCTCTTCTCTGTGAATATTTGTTACGGGAACTTCTGCAGTAGGAATTAAATAAAATTCTGGGTCTACTATTTTAAAGAGGTCCTCTTCAAATTTAGGCAATTGTCCTGTCCCTGTCATAGAAACCTTATTTACCAAAATTGGCGGTAATATCTCAATATATCCCTTCTGTGTGTGCAGATCAAGCATAAAGTTTATAAGTGCTCTCTCAAGTCGGGCTCCCATACCTTTCATTATGGCAAATCTACTTCCCGCAATTTTACTTGCCCGCTCAAAATCTATTATTCCAAGAATCTCTCCTATATCCCAATGATTCATTGGCTCAAAATCAAAATGAGAGGGTTCACCCCAACGTCTTATCTCTACATTCTCATTTTCATCTTTACCAAGAGGGACAGAATCATGAGGGATATTTGGGAGAAAAAGCAAGAAGTTTTGAACCTTATCTTCTATTTCCCGTAGTTTTTGCTCAATAGAGCCTAATTCTTCTCCAAGTTTACGCATTTCAGCTATAAGTTTATCTATTGTTTCATTGTCACTCTTTAACTTTTTAAGGTGGGCAATTTCTTGGGAAACAGAGTTCCTTATCGCTCTTTTCTGCTCAATCTCTCTTAAAAGCAAAAGTCTTTCTCTTTCAAGAGAGAGAAACTCTTCAAAGTCTATCTGATAGCCTCTCTTGTCTAAAGCTTCCTTTAGTTTTTCAGGATTTGCTCTTACAAATTTTATATCAAGCATGTTTGCTCTTATATATCAAGATTTCTCACCTCAAGGGCATGCCTTACAATAAATTCCTTTCTTGGCTCTACTTCATCTCCCATAAGTATCGTAAATATCTCATTTGCTCTTTGAGCATCCTCAACTGTAACCTGGAGTAATGTTCTTTTCTCAGGATCCATAGTTGTTTCCCATAACTGCTCAGGATTCATTTCACCAAGTCCCTTGTACCTTTGTATTGTAAGTCCTTTTTTTACAGCATCCATAACTTTATTGTAAAGTTCCCAAAGAGATTTTGTTTTTACTGCTTCAGTTTTTATCCGAATAATGTAGTTTTTATCTTCTCTTATTCCCTGAATTAATTTAATTTTTTCAAATATATTTTGAAGGGTTTCAAAATCCCTTAAATCAACAATCTGATTATCTTGTTGAAATTGCAGTGTTTCAAGTATGTTTTCTATATAAAATGGAGAAAATCCCTTTCTTTCAAAATTTTCAAGAATTCTTCCATACTCAAAAAGTAGTTTCAAAAAACTTTTTTTTGTGCTCAATTCTGATTCTTCAATAAATGATATTTCATCAACTGCAATATCCATAAGAAATTCATGAAATTCATCTTCTGTCTGTATATATCTCTCCCATTTACCCCTTTTTATTCTGTAAAGAGGTGGCTGGGCTATGTAGAGGTAACCTTTTTCAATTAAAGGAAGCATCTGTCTATAGAAAAATGTTAAAAGAAGAGTTCTTATATGCGCACCATCTACATCTGCATCTGTCATAAGAATTATTTTATGATATCTGACATTTTCAGGTTCAAAATGTTCCTTACCAATGCCGCCCCCTATTGCTGTAATGAGAGTTTTTATCTCTTCAGATGTCAACATCTTGTCTATTCTTGCCTTTTCTACATTTAAAATCTTTCCTCTTAAAGGTAGCACAGCCTGACTGCGTCTGTCCCTTGCTTGTTTAGCAGAACCACCTGCACTGTCTCCCTCAACAATGAAAAGTTCAGCATGAGAAGGGTCTTTTTCCGTACAGTCAGCAAGCTTACCGGGTAAGGTGGTATCTTCAAGAATACCCTTTCTTCGTGTCAATTCCTTTGCTTTTTTTGCTGCCTCACGAGCTCTTGCCGCATCTTTTGCTTTTTCAATAATTCTTTTAGCATAATTAGGATTTTCTTCAAGCCATCTACTAAGCTTCTCATTAAGTATAGTCTCTACAATTCCCTTTACCTCGCTGTTACCAAGTTTCATTTTTGTCTGCCCCTCAAACTGAGGCTCAGGAATCTTTACACTTATTACACCAACAATTCCTTCTCTCACATCTTCACCAGAAAGTGATTCTTTTCCTTCTTTTAAAAGTCCATTTAGCATTGCATAACTATTTATTGTTCTCGTAAGAGCAGATTTAAAACCTACTAAATGTGTTCCACCTTCTTTAGTATTAATATTATTAACAAAAGTAAGAATTTCTTCTGAATAACCTTCATTATACTGGATAGCTATTTCAACAATAACTCTATCTTTTTGCCCTGTAATATATATGGGCTTAGGATGTAAAGGCTTTTTCCCTTTATTTAAATCTTCTACAAAAGAAACTATGCCGCCTTCTTTTATAAACTCTTCCACATAGCCATCACGTTCATCAATAAGAATGATCTTTAATCCTCTATTTAAATAGGATAACTCTTTAAATCTGTGGGCGAGAATTTCTCTTGAAAACTCTGTAACTTCAAATATTTCTGGATCAGCTTTAAATTTTATCTTTGTGCCTGTCTTTTCTGTTTGTCCAATAACCTCAACCCCTGTAACTGGAATACCACGACAATATTTTTGTCTTACTACTTTACCATCTCTTTGCACCTCAACCTCAAGCCATTCAGAAAGAGCATTAACAACACTCAATCCTACTCCATGAAGTCCACCTGATACTTTATATGCCTTTGATTCAAACTTTCCTCCTGCATGAAGTTCTGTAAGAACAATCTCAAGAGCTGTCCTTTTTTCAGGATCATCTGGATGAATCTCTGTAGGAATGCCTCTACCATTATCAATAACAGAGCAACTACCATCTGTATGTAACCTTACTTCAATTTTATTGCAAAATCCTGCAAGTGCCTCATCTACACTGTTGTCAACCACTTCATAAACAAGATGATGAAGTCCTTCAACCCCTGTTGAACCAATATACATTGCAGGGCGGGTTCTTACTCCTTCAAGTCCTTTAAGAATCTTTATATGTTCTGCTTTATAGCTCTCTTCTTTATTCACCTTACCTCCTACGATTTTTACAAAATCCTTTTTGTTCAAAATATTAAAGCCTCAATGGCATAACAACACATTCATAGACAAAGGAGGCAGTCTCTCCATCTGTTATATATACAGCTTTATCTGGCTCGCTCATAGTGATTTTTGCCTTATCTGATGTAATTCTTTCAAGAGCCTCTATTAGATATCTTGCATTAAATCCGATAATAAAAGGTTCACCCTGATAATCAACGGTCAATTCATCTCTTGCCTCACCAATTTCAGGGTCTGATGAAGATATGATGAGTAAATCTTTATCCCATTCTGTTTTTACAGCATTCTGTCGTTCTCTGCTTAAAACAGAAACTCTTTTTAATGAAGCTATTAACGAATTTTTATCAACAATAGCGATTTTATCATTATGTCTTGGTATTACTGTTTCATAGTCTGGATAATTACCCTCTATCATTCGGGTAAGAAAGTTTATACCGTCAATTTCGCACATAACATGTGTTTTACCAATATGAATAGAAACTGTTTCCGTATCAGATAGAAATTTTCTAAGTTCATTTAAAGATTTTTTTGAAAGAATAACTTTTTTTTCTCCTTCTATTGAACTTATATCTTCAACCGTTGCCTTAAAATGAGCAAGCCTGTGTCCATCTGTACCAACCACATTAAATTCTGCAGGCTCTTTTATTTGAAAAAGAAGTCCATTTAAAACATATCTCGCATCAGCTTCGCCTGAAGCATAAATTGTTTTCTCTATTGCTGTAAGAAGAAAATCTCTTGATAAATTAATTTGTGTAGCGTCTCCAATCTGTGGCCATACAGGAAATTCAGAAGGATCAAGGCTGGCAAGTCTGAAATTTGACCTTCCAGACTGAATTTTAATCCACTGTTCTAAAAGCATTATTTCTATATCTTCATCTAATTCTTTTACAATTTCATAAAATTTTCTTGCAGGAATGCATGCTTTGCCTATCTCAAGCACTTCTGCTTCAAGTGGTTGTTTTACCGCTGTTTCCAGGTCTGTGGCTAAAATAAATACAGCATTCTCTGTAACATCCATTAGAAAATGATTTAATACAGGCATTATGCTCTTTTTTTCAACAATATTTTGAATTTTTGAAAGACTTTCCTGTATTTTTTGTTTTTTCAGTTTTAAATGCATAGTTTTGCCTCCTTAAAATTTCTTTATTGTCCTGTAACTTTTTTTATTATGCTATCTATTAGTCTACTTATAGATTCATCCTTTTCCTTCTCTTTTTCAACCTGTTTGCAAGCATATATAACTGTTGCATGATCCTTACCACCGAATGCATTACCTATTTCTGCAAGAGAAAGATTCGTAAGTTTTTTTGTTATATACATGGCTAATTTTCTTGCATTTGATATTTCCTTTGTTCTTTTTTTTGATTTAATATCCTGAATCTTAAGCCCTACAGCCTCACATACGGCTTTCTGGATTAATTCAATTGTAATTGGCTTATTTTCATCAGGAAGTAAATCTCTTAGCACATATTTTGCTACATCCATACTTATTGGTACTTTTGTAAGAGAAGTATATGCACAAAGCTTGATTAAAGAGCCTTCAAGCTCTCTTACATTTGATTTCACTCTTGAGGCTATAAAATATGCTACATCTTCTGGTAATTTAACACCTTCCATATCTGCTTTCTTATATAAAATCGCAAGCCGTGTTTCTATTTCTGGTGGTTGAATATCTGCTATAAGCCCCATCCCAAATCTTGAACGAAGTCTGTCAGTAATATCTGAAATTTCCATTGGCGGTCTATCACTTGATATGACTATCTGTTTCTGTTTACTATAAAGCTCATTGAATGTATGAAAGAACTCTTCCTGTGTTGAATCCTTCCCTGCAATAAATTGAATATCATCTACTAAAAATACATCTACTGTTCTATATTTATTTCTGAATTCAGGCATTTTTTCATGTCTTATTGCAGAAACAAATTCTCCTGTGAATTGTTCTGAAGAGATATAACAAACATTCATTTCAGGTTTTTTATCTAAAATATAATTTCCTATAGCTGTTATAAGATGGGTTTTACCAAGTCCGACTCCTCCATATATAAAAAGAGGATTATAAGCAAATCCCGGATTTTCAGCTACTCTAAAGGAGGCTGCATGTGCAAACTGATTTGACGGACCTACAACAAAAGTATCAAAAGTATACTTTGGATTCAGGTTACCTTTTTTTATTACCTGTTTTTTTTCTTCAATTAAGCCTGTTTCATGTTCCTTACCTGTGATGATATATTTAACTTCCACTTGACTGCCTGTAATTTGATAAAATGAGTCACTGATTATTGAAGGGAAATTATCTTCTATCCAATCCTTAAAAAATCTATTTGGAACTTCAATAAAAGCCTCAGAATTTTTTATATCTAAAAGCTTTATAGGAGAAAACCATAATTCAAAAGTTGATTCTCCCACTTTCTCTAATATAATCTCTAAAATTTTTTGCCAGATTTTATTTATTTCATTCATTTTTCAACAACTTTTTAACACTTGTTAAAAACTTCTATGTTAAATGCCTGTTAAATTAAAAAGACTTAAAATTCAAAGGCTTATAGATATAGCGTTAATTTTAAACTTTTTCATTATATCCTATAATTAACAAACTGAGCAATAAATTGTTTAAAACTTCAAAGTTATTAACATTTTAATCATTTATAAAATAATTTCAATTCAAACTTGTTAAATCTGTGAACAAAATAACTTACTTTTTCAACACTCAAAACACTCATAAAAAAAGCATAAAAAACAGATTTAAACACAAAAAGCATCCCCTATAACTACTTCTATAACAAAAAATTAAAAATTAAGAAATTGAAGCAAACTTTTTAAGATACGTCTCAATAAAAATATCTATATTACCATCTAAAACATCTTCAACATTATAAACTTCAATATCAGTTCTATGGTCTTTTATTAACCTATAAGGATGAAGAATGTATGACCTTATCTGACTTCCCCATGCTATTTCCTTTTTATTACCTGTAATAGATTTAATCTTGTCTTCTTGTTCCTTTTGTAAAAGGGCATAAATTTTTGATCTCAAAATTTTCATTGCAATTTCTCTATTTCTATGTTGAGATCTTTCAGTCTGACAAGTAACAATAATACCTGTTGGAATATGAACAATTCTTACAGCAGATGAAACTTTATTTACATGTTGACCACCTGCTCCTGAAGCTCTAAAAGTATCAACTCTTATATCTTCATCTTTTATTTCAACTTGAATATTATCTTCTATTTCAGGCAAAACAGACACAGCAGCAAAAGAAGTATGTCTCCTTTTATTTGCATCAAAAGGTGAAACTCTTACAAGTCTATGAACACCGGATTCACATTTTAAATATCCATAGGCATATTGACCTTCAACTGTAAAAGTAACATCTTTAATACCTGCTTCTTCGCCTAATTGTAAATCAACGATTTCAACTTTAAAACCTTTTTTTTCAGCCCATCTTAAATACATACGCATGAGTATCTCAGCCCAATCCTGACTTTCTGTGCCACCTGCTCCTGGATGAATTGACACTATAGCATTATTTTTATCGTGCTCTCCTTTTAGTAAAAGCTTTATTTCAAGATGTTCAATTTGTGATTTTATATTTTCTACTTCCTCTTCTAAATCTTTTAAAAGTAAGTATCCATCTTCTTCTGTTTCTGCAATAACCAAAGCTTCCTCAATATATGAAAAACGATTAGTAATGTTTTCAACAGGTTCAACTATTTCTAAAAGTTTATTTTTTTCCTGCTGAATTTTTTTTATCTTTTCTAAATCATTCCAGACTTCCTCTTTCTGAAGTTCTTTATCCAGATCGTCTAATCTATTTTTAAGCTTCTCTATTTCAAAGACAACCTCTTAAAGAGAAAATTTTTTCTTTAATTTCTTTTAAATAAATTTTTAAATCCTCAGATGTAACCATTTTTTACCTCCAAATTTTATATTTCCAATTATAAATATTAACGAAAAAATTATACAGACATAAGCAAATATATCCCCATATCTTGTATAAAAACTTACTTTATCATTTTCATGAATATCCTCAACTAAATAAACTCTTTCAAATAGTTTTGTTTTGCTTATAATTCTTCCCTTACTATCTATAAAACCTGAAATCCCAGAATTAGCAGCTCTTATCAAAGGTTTTCTATTTTCAATGGCTCTAAACACAGCCATTGAAAAATGCTGATAAGGTCCTGATGTAGTTCCAAACCACCCATCATTTGTAATGTTTACAATAAAACTTCCACCTTTCTGATAAAATTTTCTTACCTGCCCAGGGAATATACTTTCATAACAGATTAAAGTTGCAAAATTTCCAAAGGGGGTGGTTGCTATATTGTAACCATTACCAGCTTGGTAATCTCCAATACCTACTGTTAATTTATCAATAAAAAATAAAATTTTTCTTAATGGAACATACTCACCAAAAGGTACTAAATGTATTTTATCATAATAATAAGCCATAATACCATTTGGATCAATTAAAACAGCACTGTTTGTGTATTTATCCTGCTGTCTTTCCATTATACTTCCAAAGAGTAAATATATATTCTGCTCTTTAACAAAGTTTACTAATTCCGAACTAAAATATTTATTTTTTTCAAAGATAAAAGGAACTGCTGTTTCGGGCCAGACAACTAATTGAGGATTGTAGGTTTTAGCTTGATGTGTAAGATTTTTATAAATATTTAAAATTTCATTTATTTTATTAAAATCCCACTTCTCATTTTGAGGTATGCTTCCTTGAATTACAGCAACTCTAAAGATTTTTCCATTAATTGGGTCATAAAGCCTTTTTATGCCATAACCTATAGTTAGAATAAAAACTAAAGAAACAAGAATTATGCTTATAACAGTAGGTATATATGATAAAAGAGGATATCTGATTTTATTTTTCTTAAAGATTAACAAATCAAAGATAAAACAGTTAAATAAAATAACAAGATAAGAAATACCATAAATTCCTGTAATATCAGCAAGTTGTGCAATTATTAAAAATTTATATTGGGTGTAACCTATAATTGCCCAAGGAAATCCTGTAAAAAGATAGTTTCTTAAAACCTCAAGACTAACCCATATAAAAGGAGCATAAAATGAGGTTGGAAGCATATTTTTAAATAAATTTTTATATATCAATGCAAAAAATGCAGGATATAATGCAAGATATAAAGCCAAAAGGGCAACAATAAAATAGCTTAAAATCAGAGGAACAGAGCCATAATAATAGAGGGAATGATATATCCAGTAAACATTTCCTAAAAAATATAGAAAACCAAAAATTAAACCACCTTTAAAAATAGTTTTGTAATCGGTGGTTTTATATAGGAAGAAAAAAAATGGTAAAAGACAAAACCATGCAAGAAAATAAAGGTCAAAAGGTGGAAAACTTAAGATTAAAGCAAAAGCTGATAATGCTACCAAAAAATATTTTTTTAGTCCATTAATCAGATAAGTTTTTGTTTCTTCTATAAAATCTGGCCAAAGCATTAGATATTTATGTTATCATAATTATTAATGTTATGGTTACTATATGTGTAATCCCTGCAAGATATGGTTCAACAAGATTCCCTGGAAAACCTCTTGCTTTCTTAAAAAATAAACCCATTATTCAGCATGTGTATGAGAGGGCTAAATCTTCTAAAATGATAGATGAAGTTTTTGTAGCTACTGATGACAGTAGAATTTTACACACTGTAGAATCCTTTGGCGGTAAAGCTATAATGACATCCTCTAAACATCCTTCAGGAACAGATAGAATTGCTGAAGCAGTTGATAAATTATTACAGGAAGGATATAATTTACAAGAAAGCTCAATTGTAATAAATCTTCAAGGAGACGAACCTCTCATTAAAAAAGAGATGATTGATCAATTAATAGATTTAATGAAAAATGAAAATGACTCAATAGGTACGCTTGCAAAGCGTATTGAAAAAGAAGATGATTTTTTCAATCCTAACATTGTTAAGGTAGTATTTGATAAAAATGGATATGCTCTTTATTTTTCACGTAGTCCTATTCCTTTTGACAGAGAAAAGTTCATAAAAGGTTTTTCTAAGAATAACTTTATGTATAAGCATATTGGAATTTATGGTTATAATGTAAGAATTCTTAAAAATTTTGTAGGACTCCCCATGTCAAGGCTTGAAGAAATAGAATCTCTTGAACAATTAAGAGCACTTGAAAATGGAATAAAAATTAAAGTTGGTTTAACCGAATATGATTCCTTTGGAATAGATACCCCAGAAGATTTGGAGGTAGCAGAAAAATGCCTAAATACATATTCATAACAGGAGGTGTTGTATCAGCCTTAGGAAAAGGGATAGCAGCAGCTGCCATAGGTGCACTTCTTGAAGCAAAGGGTTTTAAAGTAACAATACAGAAACTTGACCCATATATAAATGTTGACCCTGGAACATTAAGTCCCTTTGAACATGGTGAAGTCTATGTAACTGACGATGGATGTGAAACAGATTTGGATTTGGGGCATTATGAAAGATTTACCCATTTAACCACCTCTCACGTTAATAATTATACATCTGGGAAAATTTATTTTAATGTTATTTCCAAAGAAAGAAGAGGTGATTATCTTGGACATACTGTGCAGGTTATACCTCATGTTACTGATGAAATCAAAGAAGCAATTAAATCTGCCGCAGGAGATAATGAATATGATATTGTGATTGTTGAAGTTGGAGGCACAGTTGGAGATATTGAAGGACTTCCTTTTCTTGAAGGAATTAGGCAACTCAGATATGATGTGGGACGAGAAAATGTTCTTTATATTCATTTAACACTTGTACCATACATCAAGAGTGCGGGTGAACTTAAAACTAAACCAACTCAGCACAGTGTAAATAGTTTAAGAGCAATTGGAATCCAGCCTGATATTTTACTATGCAGGGCAGACAGACCTATTCCTTATGGACTTAAGAAAAAAATTGCCTTGCACTGCAATCTTGACTTTGATGCTGTAATCTCTGCTCACGATGTAGAGACAGTTTATGAAGTTCCCCTCAATTTCAAAAATGAAGGGCTTGACCTTCTTATTGAAAAGAAACTTTCTCTGCCGCATAGATTAGAGGATTTATCAGCATGGGAAGAAGTAGTAAACAAGATTAAAAATCCAAAAACTGAGGTTAATATTGCTGTGGTGGGTAAATATGTTGGTTTAAGGGATTCCTACAAGAGTCTTAATGAAGCTTTAATACATGGAGGAATAGCTAATAACTCTAAGGTTAACATATTATGGGTAAATTCAGAGGACATAGAAAAGGACGGAGCAAAAATATATCTCAGTGACGCTCATGGTATTTTGATTCCTGGAGGATTTGGAAGCCGTGGAATTGAAGGTAAAATTGAAGCAATAAGATATGCACGAGAAAATAAAATTCCCTTCTTTGGAATATGTCTTGGAATGCAGTGTGCAGTTATAGAGTTAAGTAGAAATCTTGCAAAACTTAATGCACATTCTACAGAATTTGATCCTGACACAGAACATCCTGTTATTTATCTTATGGAAAGATGGTTTAATCCAAGAACAGGCAGATATGAAATTAGAACAATAGAATCTCAAAAGGGTGGCACAATGAGATTGGGCGCATATCCGTGCATGCTTAAAGAAGGGACAAAAGCATATGAAGCTTACAAAACAAAAGAAATTTCAGAAAGACACAGACATAGATATGAATTTAACAATAAATACATTCCCATTCTTGAAGAAAAAGGCGTTGTTTTTAGCGGCACTTCTCCTGATGGACAACTTGTAGAGATAGTTGAATTAAAGGAACATCCGTGGTTTTTAGGATGTCAGTTTCATCCAGAATTTAAATCAAAGCCTTTTAAACCTCATCCTTTATTCAGAGAATTCATAAGAGCATCTTTAAAGGAAAAGCCTTCTCTTTTTAATTTTTAGTGAACCAATAAAAAGTGGCATCAAGAATAGAGAAAATTTACGAGAAGAATAAATAGAGAAGCGAGAATGTCTCCCGCTTCTCTATTAGTTATAACCAATAATTTTTTTAATCAACAATCTGTTTCTGCCCGTATTTGTCAAAAACTGACTTTTCTTTTACTGTAATAGCAATTTTGTAAAGAACAGTTATGACAAGTGCACCTACTGACCATACGCCAGCAGCAACAAGAAATTCATTTAAAGCAATCCATGCTTCTGTTACTCTGTCAAATGGATTTGGAATAAAACCGCTTACTACAAATGCAAATCCCTTATCCATCCATATTGAGAAAAATATGCAAACAGCAGCAATCAATTTGGTTACATTCCATTTTCTAAGAGGCGGAAATATGAAAATAATCAATCCAACAAATGCAAGTAGTGTTGATATAGCCATCCATGGAACAAGTTTTTCGTGTCCTTCAAGTCCGTAATATAGATATATCAATGATTTCATGTGATCAGGTATCTGACTGTAGAATGCTGTAAAGAATTCAAGCCCGATGAAGAACAGATGAATTATTAATGCATAGGTTGCTATCTCTGCAAGCTTGTTGATTGCCTGCTGCCCTGGGTCAAACTTGGAGACTTTTCTTATTATCATGCTAAGAATTATGAGCAATGAAGGTCCTGCTGCAAAGGCGGTGGCAAGAAAGTGAGCTGCCTGAAGGGCTGTCATCCAGTGAGGTCTTCCAGGTAAACCGGCATATAGAAAGGCTGTTACTGTATGGATTGAGGGCGCCCACAGAATTGCCCAATATATAAATGGTTTGATCCATTTTGGCGGTGGAGCGCTTTTTTTCTCAGCATGAAGAACTGTCCATCCACAGAGTAAATTTAAAGATAAATAAGTTATAAGAACCACCATATCCCAGAAGATAATTGAATGAGGTGTAGCATGAAGTAAGACATTCCATACACGAGAAGGCTGTCCCATGATAACAAAAACAGATAGCATGGCTATCAAAACACATCCAACAGCAAGAAACTCGCCAATTACAGCCAGTCTTCCGAAGGTTTTATAGTTATGAAAATAGTATGGGAGAACAACAAGTACAGCAGAAGCAGCAACACCAACAAAAAAGGTTAATTGTCCAACATGAAATCCCCATGTTACATCTCTGCTTAATCCTGTTGTAAAAGCTGCGCCGATGTGATGTTCTCTCATCCAGCATATAAATCCAATAAGTATCATTGTTATTAAAAAGGATACCCAAATCCAGTATCTTGGTTTGCCTTTTAACGCTAAATCAAGCATCTCTTACCTCCCGTTAAATTATGTAGAAAACCATTGGTTGTGTGCCAAGTTCAACTTTTCTGCGAATAACTATATTTTCAGAAAGAACTTTTCTGATTTCAGATTTAGTGTCAAATAAATCCCCGAATACTATTTTCCCCTCTGAAGCCTCTACGCAATATGGAAGAAGACCTTTATCTATTCTTTCATTACAGAATGTGCATTTTTCAACAACGCCGATTGTTCTTGTTGGATATTCAGGATTTAATTCTTTGATATAGTCTCTTGGTGGCAGAAAGTTATAGTTTCTTGCACCATAAGGACATCCAGCCATGCAAAATTTACAACCTATGCAACGATGCATATCTTGCATTGTAATACCATCAGCTCTTTTGAATGTTGCCTTAACAGGGCAAACTCTTACGCAGGGTGCGTTATCACAATGATTGCAAAGAAGTAGAAATTTTCTATGTTTGATCTCTTCTGATATATATTCTTCTGCTGTCCCAGCAAAGGAATGCTCATAATCATCAGTCCATATCCATTTTACTTCGTGAAGAGGATTGATAATTTCAGGAACATTGTGAGCTTTATGACAGGCTTTGATGACTTTTTCAAAGTCTTGTTCAGTTTTAAATTTCCTTGTATCAATCACCATTGCCCATCTCTTACCCTTCATTGCTTTAATATCTTGTAATACTTTCTGCCCTGACTCTTTTTCTAATGCATTAATAGTAAATGCACCACCCAAGCCGAGCAAAGAAGTGAAGGCTGTTATCTTTAGAAAATCTCTTCTACTTATCATTTTAACCCTCCCACCTTAGGCTCAATATGGCAATCCCAGCAATAGGGCTTAACACTCACATAGTTGTGGCATTCATCACAGAATTTTTCCTTGTTAGAATGGCATTTCATACAGGTATTCTGAAGGCTTATATTGTATTGTTTGCCGTCTGATGCTATATAAACTCTTTTACCTTCTCTTGTAGCATAATCTTTCCAGGAATAGAGAAGCTTGATGTGAGCTTCGCGCATATACTGTTTTGATTCAATACATTGTTTCTTTTCCATTTTTTGGATTTCAGGAGTATCAATACTTGGTTTAGGCTGCACATAAGTTTTTCCTATACTCATTGTAAAAGGCAGCGTTACGATTATTACAAAAACTACTAAGCCAAGAATTATTTTCCATCCATCATACATTTTACTCTTCCTCCTTTCCTGGTAGTGGCTCCATCCTTAAGTTCATTGTTCTTTCTTTTTCTCCCTTCATTATCATTGCATTGGCTACAAGTTCTGTAACTCCTGATACTCTAACTCCTGGTACCCAGTAATCCATAAGTGGTGGTAGCGTTGCTCTGTCAATTGCACATATATTTGCAAGCATGTTTACGCCGAATTTTTCATGAACATATCTTACTGCATTGGCTCTGGGGAAGCCTCCTCTCATTCTTAGTTCCATAATCTCACCGGCGTTTAATCCAGAACCACCCCCGCAGCAGAATGTTTGTTCTCTTATTGTTTCATCAGGCATTTCATAAAAGTGATTGCATACATTTTTAATAATATATCTTGGTTCTTCAAAAATTCCCATACCACGAGAGGGGTTACAGGAATCATGGAAGGTTACTATAAGGTTGTCATTTCTTGATTTGTCAAATTTTAAAACACCGTGTTTTATTAAATCTGCTGTAAATTCGCTTATGTGGACAATTTTATTTGATTTTGCATTTTCAAACTTTGTCCCTGTAATTGGAGACACGGGTTCTTCAAGAAAATCTACAGGACCATACCATGTATTATGATACTGATGCCATACTCTCCACATGTGTCCGCATTCTCCACCAAGTATCCATTTAACCTTCAGTCTTTTTGCCTCTTCATAGATCTTAGAATGGAGTCTTTTTGCCATCTCCATTGATGTAAAGAAACCGAAGTTTCCACCTTCTGAGGCAAAGGTGCTCCATGTGTAGTCAAGCCCGAGTTCATGGAAAAGCATCATGTAGCCCATGGCATTGTATATTCCTGGGTCTGCAAAAAGGTCTCCTGAAGGGGTTATAAAGAGAATTTCAGCACCTTTTTTATTTATTGGGGGCTCAATTTTGATACCAGTAATCTCTTCAATATCATTACACATAAATTCAAGAGTAGATTTCATTGTATGAGGCTCTATTCCAAGATGGTTACCTGTTCTGTAACAGTTGGCAACCGGTCCTGATATCCAGTCAGTATTTAACCCAAGAAGATTAAGCAACTCTCTTGCTATTATTGTTATCTCTGCTGTATCAATTCCGTAAGGACAGAAAAGAGAGCAACGCCTGCACTCTGTACACTGGTAGAAGTAATACCAGAGTTCCTTTAAAACATCAATATCAAGGTCTCTTGCTCCGCCATTTCTTCCAAATAACTTTCCGCCAGAGGTGAAATATTTTCTGTACACGGACCTTAAAAGTTCTGCTCTAAGAACAGGCATATTTTTTGGATCTCCGGTTCCTATGAAGAAGTGACATTTATCAGCACAGGCACCGCAACGAACACAGATATCCATGAATACATGGAAGGTTCTAAATCTCTCAAGCCTCTGTTTAATTCCCTCAATGACAATTTTCTTCCAGTCCTCTGGAAGTTTCCAGTCTTCATCAGTAACATGAAAATCTCTTGCATTGGGGAAGTTTACATACTCTAAATTTTTACCCTTTGCACCATAACAGTAAAAGCCAGGCTTAAATTCAACTGGCAAAGTATCCATCCACCATTTGGATGGCATCTTCTTTAAATTAACATTTGAAATTAATTCTTCTGGTCTTGGAAGTCCCATGGTCTCACTCCTTTTCTACTGGTATTCCAGCTTTTTTCATTTTTTCTCTAAATTCATCTTCATATTCTTCATAATGACGATGTTTAACCGGATAATCCCATGGATTCACATGTCTTTCCATTCGGTTATTATTTGCAAGATTTCTTGTCGGACTTAAGAACACTCCACCCATGTGCATAAGTTTACTAAATGGGAAATATGCAAAAAGGACGCTTACAAGGAAAAGATGAATGTAAAAGAGGCTTCCTATTCCTTCAGGAACTGATGGTTTGAGATATGCAAGTCCTAAGGTGAGTTCTTTTATTGCTGTAATATCAACTCTTGCAAAATATCTCATCAGCACCCCTGTAGCTATTATTCCAATAATTAGGAATAAAGGGAAATAATCTGATGGAAGAGAAATGTATTTAACTTGAGGATTGAAAATTCTTCTTCCAAGAAGATATAGAAGAGCAGCACCGATAATTATATCAGTCATATAGACCATTGGAAGACCTATCTGCCAGAAGGAATCTACAGAGTCAACAACAGATATACACCAGGGAGTCTGAGCTATGAAAAATCTCAGGTGCCTGACAAGTATAATAAGAAATGAATAGTGAAAGGCTAAAGCTCCAATCCATAGCCATTTGTTTGAACCAACATAGAGTTTTCCATTCATTATCTCAGCTTTAGTGTTTCTAAAAAGAGATCTGAAAAAGGCAATTTCAAAAAACATTCTTAAAGCCGCACCCCAGCCTGTAGCTGGATTATCAATTTTGCTATACTTAATCCATGGAAGAGAAAACTGCTGTCCCCCTGTTGTTGGTATCCTGAATGGAACAGGAGATTTACCCCACTTGACCATCCTGCGAATAAAGCCTATCAAGAAAACAATCAGGGCTACATAAGGGAAAACAACAGCGAATAGGCTTTTTAAGCCTAAAAGTTCTGTACCTATGTAGGCAAAAAGGATTAAACCTAAAACAATTATAAAAGCTAATCCTATACCCATCTCACCCTACCTCACTTTTTAATTTTTATTTGGTTTGTACTGTTTTGTCTGGAATCTCTGAAACAATGTTCCATTTTTTTAAAATCCACCATGTTCTGTCTATAAGTTCCTTTGATTTCAGGTCGTAGATTTTTTCTCTGTACTTCATGAATATGTCAAAAGCTATAAGTGAGAGAGAATCTATTCTTGAGAGAAAATCCAATATTTGAAAAGGTTCTATCTCCTTTTCAAGTTCATCCTGAAAGGCTTTTTTGATAAGAAATATAAATCCTACTGCCTGAGATGGAGTAAAATCTTGAACTGCTCTTATTTTAATTATTTCCTCTAAGGGAGAAAGAAAGCTTTCAATAGGTTCTTCATTGATTATTTTTTCTACTATCTGTTCAATTGATTGATAAAGATTGTATCCAATAGGATTAGTAAACTGTCTTGAACTGTCTTTTAAAAAACCCTGACTTTCCTCAGGATAAGTAGCTATGGTTAATTCAAAGGATTTGTTAACTATTGCCTTCCTTTTTTTTGAAAGGAGGTCTTTAATAGGCATCTCCTTCTCCTGTAATTAGTTTTGTTATCCCCCCTTTCGGTAGAAAAAAAGGGGCAGTTTCCTGCCCCTTTATAAAAGAAATTATACGCATCCTGTTGGTTTTGGAAGACCAGCGTATCTACAGGCTTGCTTTGCTGGTCCGTCTGGGAATAATCCATAGAGATATTTTGTATTACCCTTGTCAGGTCCAAACATCTTTGCCATTTCTTTAACAAGAATTTTAATCATTGGTGCAATTTGATATTTTTGATAATAGTCTCTTAAGAAGTTAATAACTTCCCAATGTTGTTCAGTTAATGTAAGCCCATCTTGCTGTGCCATATACTCTGCAAGCTCTGGTGTCCAATCATCAAGATTCTGAATGTAACCATCCTCATCAAGCTCAATTTGCTTTCCCTTAAATTCAATGTAAGGCATTTTCCAACCTCCTTTTAGTTTTTTTTGCAAATATTTTAACTTCTTTAGAAAAAGAACTTCAAGTTATATTTGCATTTTAAAAAGTAAAACAACTTTAAAGTATAATGAGTTTTAAAGTCAAATAAATTTAGTTTATAATTTTATAAAAATTTTTCAGCCTTAGAGGTTTTAAGTTTTATTATGTTGCCTCTGGTATAAACTGATAAAATTATATTTTTAATATCCTCAGGAATAGGAATATGACTTTTAATTTTGCTAATCAGAATTGCTGCAAGAGCCTTGATTTCATCATTTTCATGAATTAGAAGATTTTCTAATTCTTCTTTATTAATTTTTATATAATCACTGAGATTGATTTTATTGGAAAGTTTGATCATGCTTCTTAGAACGCTTTCAAGAAAGCTTCCTTCCTCTCTTTGTGACCACAGTATTGGTATTATATCACTGAAAAGTGAAGGCTCTGCATATATTATTTCGCCTATTAGCTCAGCAGCTCTCCATCCAATTCCACCTGATTCATCGGTCATTGACCATAGAAGCTTTCTAATAGTATTTCTGAGAGGTTCTATATCTTGAGCAGAAACATGTGCTTTTGCTACATGCCCCATTGCTTCTATTGCTTTCCATGAAAGGGGATTGTCTTTATCATAAGAAAGAGAAATTAGCCATCCAAATATATTTTTATTTTGTAAAGATGCTTTTTCAATTGTTTCAAAATCTAAGTTTTCAAGAAGGGATATAAAGTCCTTTTTATTGATATTAATTTTTTCATGAACAGCGGACTTTAATCCTCCAGTCAATGCTTTAATAAAAAAAAGTCTTCCATTAAAACGTGAAGTTTTCATATAAACATACTGATGAGTTCTCAAGTCATAGTCTCTTTCTCTTAATTCAAAATTTACTCCCAATTCAACATTATCAATTCCTTCAGGAGAGGCAAGAAGCATGGCATCAACCAGAGCATCTCCTTGATTATGACCTGTTGGTTCGCATACATAAATTGCACCACAGGCGCATTTCCCATATATTACGTCTCCTATTTCTGTAAAAGTTTCCTGAGGAGGATTTATTGCTCTTCCACAAAAAAGACAGGTGGGCAATTCTCTTTTAGGCATTTTTTGACTCCTTATAGATTTTAGCTCTTTTTAAGATACCTTTTACCCAATCATCACAGCCAAGAGCATGAATATGAACATAAGTGCCAAGTGTATTTTTATAACAGGCACCGTCCATTTTTTCTATGATTCCCTCGCCCCTCATCATAATAAAGCTCATGTGAGGCAAAGTATTATAGTCTATCACCTTTGAATAGTGAAACTCATGCCCTTTTAGCTCCACTCCTTCTTCATAAAAAGGATTATTACTATTTACCTTAGCTATGACATATCCATGTGCCTGAGGTTTTTTAAACATCTTTAGTCTAAATGGAAAGACCCCCACCATGGGGAATTCTCCTTCATCTGTAATTAGGCTTTTACATAAATACATTAATCCACCGCATTCAGCATATATGGGAAGTCCTTTTTCTGCTTTTTCTTTTATGTCTTTCATTAATGGAAGATTATTACAAAGAAATTTAACATTAGTCTCAGGAAAACCGCCTCCTATATATAAGGTATCAACTTCTGGAAGAGCTTTATCCTCAAGAGAATTAATGAAAACGAGCTTCATCCCATATTTTTTTAATTCTTCAAGATTTTCTTCATAGTAAAACTGAAATACTCTGTCTCTTATAACGCCGATTTTAATTCCAGCATCATTTATATTAAATTTATTACTTTTCTGAATATCAGATATATCCTGAGCATTTTTTGCTATCTGCCAGATTTTTTCTTTATCTAAATATTCAGAGACCCTGTTTATGAAATCTTCTGCTTCTTTTTGCATTTCATGTTCTTGATAGGGTAAAAGCCCCATATGTCTTTCAGGCATTTTTAAATCCTTAAATCTTGGTATTGATCCGACTACTTCAACAGAGCAGTATTTCTTTATTGATTCTTTTATTATTTTTTCATGTCTTGGATTGGCAACTTGATTTAATACGACACCTTTTATCTGAACCTCTTTATCAAATGTGATAAACCCATTAATCAATGCAGCTACTGAACGGGTTATTTTTGTGCAGTCAACTACTAAAATTACTGGACATTTTAAAAGCTTAGCAAGTTCAGCAGAACTTACAGAGCCTTCTGTATCAAGCCCATCAAAGAGTCCTCTGTTTCCTTCTATTACAGAGACATCTCCTTTTGCTCTTTCTGTGAATGATTCAAGAATTTTGTTAGGAGGTATCATGAATGTGTCAAGATTATAACAGGGATTTCCTGAAAAAAGACTTAACCAACCACTGTCAATATAGTCAGGTCCTTTTTTAAAAGTAAAAACCTTCAGCCCCTTTTTTCTGAGAATTGAAATAACTGCGAGTGTAACAGTTGTTTTTCCTGCTCCACCACGAACACCTGCTATAAGAACTCGGGGATACATTTGACAGAAGCCTCTATGCTAAAGTATCATGAAAATCTATGTATTTTCAAGAAATAATTTTCACACTTAATAAATACTGGGCTCAGAAAGGATGCGTGATACTGCAACCCTATGATATAGAAGTTGGTGCAGGGACATTTCACACTGCTACTTTTTTCAGAGTTTTAGGCCCAGAGAGCTGGAATACAGGTTATGTTCAACCATGCAGACGTCCAACAGATGGAAGATATGGAGAAAATCCGAACAGACTCGGGCAATATTATCAATATCAGGTTATTCTGAAGCCTTCTCCAGAGAACTCACAGGAAGTATATATTGAAAGCCTTAAAGCACTTGGAATAGACCCTTTAAAACATGACATAAGATTTGTTGAAGATGACTGGGAAAGCCCTACTCTTGGCGCTTGGGGGCTTGGCTGGGAAGTATGGCTTGATGGAATGGAGATAACTCAGTTTACTTATTTTCAGCAGGTTGGAGGTATTGATTTAAAACCTGTATCTGTTGAGATTACATACGGTCTTGAAAGAATTGCCATGTATCTTCAGGAAGTGGAAAATGTTTTTGATATAAAGTGGAATGAAAAATTTACTTATGGAGATATTCACAAACAGCCTGAAATAGAGTTTTCATACTTTAATTTTGATCACTCAGACCCAGTAATAATCAAAAAACATTTTGATGAATATGAAAGAGAATCAAATCGTCTAAGGGAGTTAGGACTGGTTTTCCCAGCTTATGAGTTTTGTCTTAAGTGTTCTCATCTTTTCAATCTCCTTGATGCTCGTGGGGTTTTGTCTGTGGCAGAGAGAACCAATTATATAGCTCGTGTAAGAACTCTTGCAAAAGCCTGTGCTGAATCTTATTTAATTAAAAGGTATGGAGTAATAAATGGGTAAAATTCTTTTTGAAATTGGAGCAGAAGAGATTCCTGCGAGATTTATTCCTTTAGCAATCAGTCAAATAGAGGAAAACTTTAAAAAAATTACTTCTGAATATAGAATTGAGTTGGAATCTATAAAAGTTTACGCAACTCCGAGAAGACTTACCCTTCTGGCAGAACTATCTTCAGAGCAGGCATCAGAGGAAAAATTAGTCTGGGGACCTCCTGTGCATGTTGCCTTTGATGAAAAAGGCTTGCCAAAGGAGTCTGCTTATGCTTTTGCAAAGGCTCAAGGTATTGAGGTTGACCAGCTTCAGATTAAACCTAAAGGAAAAGGAAACTATGTATGTGCAGTTTTATCTAAAAAAGGCAAAAAAACAGAAGAAGTTCTTCCCGAAATTCTAAGAAATCTTTTTTATTCTCTAAATTTTCCTAAAATGATGCGATGGGGAGAAGGAACATTAAGATTTATAAGACCTGTAAGATGGTTTTTAGCTTTATATGATGATAGGTTTATTTCTTTTGAGATAGAAGGTATAAAAACAGAAAACAAAACACAAGGACACAGATTTCTTTCCGAAAATCCATTGAATATTGATAGAGTTGACAATTATGAATTTATTCTTGAAAAAGCTTTTGTTATAGTTGACCCAGAAAAAAGAAAAAAAATTATACTCACTCAGGCTGAAGAGCTTGCTAAAAAAGTAAACGGAAAAATTTTATGGAATAATGAACTTATTGAAGAAGTAACTTATCTTGTTGAATTTCCAAATTCTGTTTTATGCAGTTTTTCCATGCAATATCTGAAACTTCCAGAAGAGTTACTTATTACAGTTATGAAGGACCATCAGAGATATTTTGCTATCATAGATAATGAAGGGAAACTTAAAAATTACTTTGTTGTTGTAAGCAATACAAAAGCAGAAAATGAGGAAAACATTAAAAAAGGAGCTGAGAGAGTTATAAAAGCCAGATTTGAGGATGCAAGATTTTACTATGAGGAAGACCTCAAAAAAGGCTTAGTAAATCTTCTTGAGGCAACTAAAGGGATAATTTATCATAAAAAGCTTGGAAGTCTTTATGATAAAAGTTTAAGGATTATAAGAATTGCTGAAAGACTTAGTGATAGATTAATTCCTGAAAAAACAGAGTTGGTAAAGATTGCTGCAAATTATTGTAAAGCTGATCTTGCAAGCGGTGTAGTTGGAGAGTTTCCTGAATTACAAGGCATAATGGGTGGATATTATGCTAAAAATGCAGGCATGCCAGATGAAGTTTTTTTGGCAATAAGAGAACATTATCTTCCAAAAGGATTTACTGATGAAATTCCATCTAATGATATAGGATGCATCATAAGCCTTGCTGATAAACTTGATCATATAGCAACTTTTTTTTATCTTGGTGAAATTCCATCAGGAACAGAAGACCCTTTTGGCTTAAGAAGGGCAGCAAATGGAATTATATCTATACTTTTAAAGAAAAAATATTCCTTGAGTTTATTAGAAACTGTAAGTATGATACAAGAATTTGTTGATGAAAAATTAAAGGAGCAGATTTCAATTTTTATTATTCAGAGATTTGAAAGCTATCTTGAGTCAACAGGATATGATGTTAATTTAATAAAAACAATAAGTGATTTCATTTTAATCAGACCAGTTTATGAGATTAAAAAAAGACTTGAAGCAGTATCGTTGTTCCGCAGTAAGGAAGATTTTGAAGAATTTTTCCTTGCTGTAAAAAGGGTTTCAAATATTATTAAAAATTATGAAAAGTTTGAATTGAACCCTGAGCTTTTTTCCTCTGAAGAAGAAAAAAAACTTTTTAATGAAATAGAAAAATACAAAGAAAATCTTTATGAATATTTAAATTCTCAGCAATTTTTTGAAGCATTAAACTATTTACACAAACTTACACCTACGATAAATAACTTTTTTGATAATGTGCTTGTTATGGATAAAGATGAAAAAATTAAAAGAAACAGGCTTGCATTATTACAGCATTTATCAGAATTATTAAAATCTGTTGCGGATATTTCAAGGCTATATTAAAATTTTATTTTAATTTTATGTCAGCAAATAATATTAATTGTTGTATTATATAAATATGATACAAATCAAAGAGCCTGCCAATAAAATGCTCTCTGGAGGCATAAAATGAAAATTAAAATTATTTTATTAGCTATCTTTTGTCTTTTTTTGATTATTGCCTGTGCTGAAAGGAAAATTTATATGCCTGATGGAAAGGAAACTACAGGAATAGTAAAAAAAGAAGAAGGGACTGAAATAGAAAAAACAAAGCCATCAGAAGAAGAACCTTCTTTTACTACTTCTCAAATGGCGGAACTTATTAAAAAACTTCAGGAAGAGATAGGTGATATACATTTTGATTATGATAAATACGATGTTAGACAAGATGATTTGCCTACACTGAAAAAAGTTGCTTCCTATCTACAGAAATATCCTAAACTCAGGGTTATTATAGAAGGACATTGTGATGAAAGGGGAACAAATGAGTATAATTTTGCACTTGGGCAAAAAAGAGCTGATTCTGCAAAGCAGTATCTAATAACTCTCGGAATCATATCCTCAAGGATTGATATAATAAGCTATGGCGAAGAAAAACCTTTATGCACAGAACAAAATGAATCATGCTGGCAGAAAAATAGAAGGGCACACTTTGTTTTTATAGAGGAGGGGAAATGAAAAAGATTAAAAGCAAGATATTTTTTACTGCAATAGTGTCTGCTGTTTTTTTGTCTGGTTGTGTTACCACAGGTGAGTATGAACAAATAAGGGCAGATATTACCAAACTACATATTGAAAATAGTCAACTAAAGCAAGAAGTTTCTGAACTTAAAACGAGAATGGATAAGATGTCTTCTGACTTATCTACAGCCACAGCATTAAAGGAGGGACAGCTCACGCTTATTGCTCAGACACAGGATTATGTAAAGGAATTACAGATACTGAAAGGAAGATTTGAAGAAAGCTCTTACAGCAATGACAAAAAATTTAAAGAGCTAAGTGATAAAATCGCAGAATTACAGGCTAAACTAACACAGCCACAACAGCCTATTCCACAGAAAGAACCAGAACAAAAGAAAATATCGCCAGGACAATTAAAAAATCCCAAAGAAATATATGATTCCGCTCATGTAGACATAAAAGAAAAAAGATATGCCTCGGCAAGAGATAAATTTCAGGAGATTACAAAGAATTATCCTGATTTTGAGCTTCTTCCCAACTCATATTTTTGGATTGGAGAAACTTACTATAGTGAAAAAAAATATGAAGATGCGATTCTTGCTTATGAAGAATTTCTCAAGAAATATCCAAAGCACGATAAAGCACCAGGTGCACTTCTTAAAGAAGGAATGGCATTTTTAGAGTTGAAAGATAAAAAAACAGCAAAAGTTGTATTTGAAAGAGTTATTGAGAGATATCCTAAATCAAAGGAAGCAGAAATTGCTCAGCAAAAAATAGCAGAAATACTTAAGAGTCAGAATTCAGGGAAAAAATCAACAAAGACAAAATCTAAAACAAAAACTAAATCAAAACAATGAAGGATAATTTTAACAGAAATATAGATTACTTAAGAGTCTCCATTATTGACAGATGTAATCTTAGGTGTATTTATTGTATGCCTGAAGAAGGCATAACCAATTTATTACCTCATCATGAAATATTGAGCTATGAGGAAATATTAAAAATTGTTGAAATAGGCGTAGATTTAGGGATAACAAAAATAAGAATCACAGGTGGTGAGCCTCTTCTAAGAAAGGGCATTGTCAGTTTTATTGAAAGACTTGCACGAATAGAAGGTATACGAGACATTGGAATGACAACAAATGGAGTTCTTCTTAAAAAGTTTGCTAAAGATTTATATAATGCAGGCTTAAAACGAGTGAATGTTAGCCTTGACTCCCTTGATGAAAATAAATTTAGAGCCATAACCAGAGTGGGTTTAATAGATGATGTTTTTGAAGGTATTGATGAGGCAAAAAATGCTGGTTTACAACCTGTTAAGGTCAATGTTGTTGTAATGAAAGGCATTAATGATGATGAAATAGAAAAATTTGCCCTATGGAGTAAAAAAGTAGAATATCAGATAAGATTTATAGAGTTTATGCCTGTTGGTCAGAATGCGTGGAAAAAGGAACTTTTTATATCAAAAGATGAGATAAAGGAAAGAATAGAGAATAAAATCGGAAAACTTATTCCAGTACAGATGAAGAAGTCAGGTCCTGCAGAGTACTTCATGCTTGCAGGAGCAAAGGGTTTTCTTGGATTTATAAGTCCTATGACAACACATATATGTGTTAGATGTAATAGGCTTAGATTAACTGCTGATGGTAAACTAAGACCTTGTCTTTTTTCTGACAAAGAAGTGGACATAAAAAAGATTTTACGAAGCGGCGCCTCTACAGAAGAGATAAGAGAAACAATTATCAAAACCATTCATTTAAAACCTCAGGGTATGTCAGAACATACAAAGCCTTTAAGGCCTATGTCCACAATAGGAGGCTAAGTTTTTTGAAAATCCCTATCTCTATTGCAATTATTACAAAAAATGAAGAAAAAAATATTGAGGATGCTCTGGAATCTGTAAAAGATTTTGAAGAAATTGTTGTGGTAGATGCTTTTAGTGAAGACAGAACAGTTGAAATTTGCAAAAACTATACAGATAAAATTTATAAATTAGAATGGAAAGGTTTTGCAACCCAAAAACAATTTGCTGTTGAAAAGACAACACTGCCATGGGTTTTCATTCTTGATGCAGATGAAAGAGTTACAGAGGCTTTAAAAATGGAAATAACTGAAAAAATAAGCAATGATGATTTTGATGGATATTTTATTCCAAGAAAAAATTTTTTTCTTGGGAAATGGATTAAACACAGCGGATGGTGGCCAGATTATACGCTAAGACTATTTAGGAAAGACAAAGGGAAAATGCAGATTAGAGAAGTTCATGAGAAGGTTATTGTTAATGGTAAAGTGGGCTACGTAAAAGAACCTATTTTACATTATACATATCAAACTTTTGAAGACTTTATTAAGAAAATGCAGATTTATTCTTCCTATGGAGCATTGGAGTTAATAAAAAAGAATCCGTCAAAATGTAAGATAGTTTTAAAGATTTTTTTTGCTCCTGTATTTACATTTTTTAAAATGTTTTTTATAAAATTGGGATTTCTTGATGGTTTAAGGGGTTTTATTCTTGCATTTTTTTACAGTTTTTATTCATTTCTTAAGTACGCTAAAGTTTGGGAAAAACAATGGAAATAGAAAAATATTTCAAAATAAAGTTTAAAAAATTATGGCTGGATGATTTTGCGGTTTTCTGGAGACTTATAAAAGAGCACAGGCTAAGACTTCTTTTTGCCTTACTTTGCAGTTTATCAATATCTGGAATCAATGGAGCTATTGCATGGTCAGTAAAACCTGCAATGGACCAGATTTTTATAAAAAAATCAGCAGAGTTTCTTTATTTAATTCCTCTTCTGGTTATTATTCTTTTTAGTTTAAGAGGAGTTTTTACCTTTATTAATAATTATATTATGAATTCAGTTGGTTCTAAGATTGTTAAGTTTGTCAGAGATGCGCTTTATGAAAAACTTTTAAAGCTTCCAATGTCATTTTTTTGCAGAGACAGTTCAGGAAATCTTATTTCTAAAGTTCTCAATGATGCTGACTTACTTAAAAGCACGGTTTCAAACACTATCAAAGATTTTCTGGTTGAAGGGCTTACGGTCATTGTGTTAGCCTGTGTTGCCTTTTATCGCAGATGGGATCTGGCATTGCTTTCTTTTGTTGTTATTCCATTGATGCTTTATTCTATGACAGAATTTGGAAAAAGGATGAAAGATATTGGAATGAAAACCCGTCTTAGAATCGCTAAAATAACAACACTTCTACATGAAACATTGCAGGGCATAAAGATAATAAAAGCTTTCACCATGGAATCTGACATGAAACAAAGATACAGGAACGCACTTCATGAACACTATAGAAATATTATGCGAGAAGTAAGAACAGAAGAATTTACAAATCTTATTTCAGAAACTATAGCAGGGATAGGTGTTGCTATTATTCTTTTTTATGGAGGGTATCTTGTTGTTAATGATAAAATCTCTTCTGGTGACTTTTTTTCATTTGCAACAGCAGTAATTCTTATGTATACGCCTTTAAAAAGGCTTAGTCGTGTTAATGCCTCCTTTCAAAGAGGAAGAAATGTTATAGAGCGACTTAGGGAGATTATATTTGTTGAACATGAGCCAGAAAAAGGCGAAAAAAGAGAAATAAATGGCCATATAGTTTTTAAAAATGTTTCATTCAGATATCCTCTTTCAAAAGATTATACACTCAAAGATATTAATTTTGAAATACAGGCTGGTGAAACAGTTGCTATAGTTGGTCCATCAGGAGCAGGAAAAAGCACAATTACAGAACTACTTGCAGGATTCTGGTATCCAACAGAAGGTGATATATTAATTGATGGAGTGAGCATAAGAGATTTTTCACTTCATAGCCTTCGTTCTCAAATAGCTCTTGTGACACAAGATATTATTTTATTTAATGATTCAGTCATCAATAATATAAAGTTTGGCAATATCTCATCCACCAAAGAAGAGGTTGAGAGAGCTGCCATAATGGCAGATGCCCACGATTTTATAATAAAGCTGCCAAAAGGTTATGAATCAATGGTTGGGGAAAAAGGTATTTTGCTTTCAGGTGGGCAGAAACAGAGAATTACAATTGCAAGAGCTATTTTAAGAGAGCCGAAGATTTTAATATTTGATGAAGCCACAGCAAGCCTTGATACTGAATCTGAAGAAAAAATTCAGAGAGCTCTTGAACAGATGAGGAAAGGTAGAACAACTTTAGTTATTGCCCACAGACTTTCTACAATAAAGCGGGCTGATAAAATTATTGTTATGGACAAAGGTAGGATTATAGAACAGGGAACACATGAAGAGCTTTTAGCAAAAGGAGGGCTTTACAGTGAACTGTGGCATTTGCAGTTTAGTGAACCCTCATTCTCTTAAATCTTCTGTGAAACCAGTAATACTGTTCAGGATACTTTCTGATTAATTCTTCAAGAAGACAGTTATATTTTTCAATAAGGATTTCAACTTGTTTTTGTAATTCTATCTCAGGATAAATTTTGATTTCATGCCCATTTTCTCCCCTTACAATAAAAATCGGAACAAGCGGAGAACCTTTTCTCTGTGCTATAACAAACGCACCCTTCTGGCACTGAACATACTTGCCGAAAAATTTTGCATAAATACCAGGTCTTGCTTGGTCAGCAAGTATAAAGACAATCATATTTTTATTTAAAGCGCTTATTATTTCCTTAGGAACTTCTCTATCAGAACGAAAGGGAATTGGATAAATTTTATAAGATTTTATAAGATTGTATAAAAATCCTTCGGGAAGATATTTCCCTTCTTTAAAAAGAACAGCAACAGGATAACCTTTCTCAGCAAGCCATGCAAGCATGACAGGAATATTACCTAAATGCGCGCTCAATGCAATTATTCCTTTGCGTTTTTTTAATGCTTCATCAAGATGTTCAATGCCTGAAACTTTAGCCCATTGAGCAAGTTTTTCTTTCTTTTTTACAATAAAGGCAATCTCAAGGGCAGTGAGAATAATTTCTTGAATAAACTTTTTTAAGACTTTTTTCAGTTCAGATTCTTTATATTGTTGTTCAAAAGCAATTTTTAAATTATCAAAGGCAACATTCTTTCTTTTCCAGGAGAGAGAATATAATAAACTTCCTAAAAAAGATGAAACAGTAATAAGTTGTTTTTTCCCGAGAATTCTTCCAAGCCCCATAAAAAATTTAAGAGCAAATTTAAAAATAATATGTTTAACAAAAGATTTCATATAAGTTTAAGAATAATTATAATACTAAAACACATGAAATACAAAGAAGACAGAAGGGGTTTCAATCGTAAAAAAATGAGTAAAACATAATATTCTCGTCATATATAGATTAAATAAACATCTTAAAAGATATTGATTTTTTAAAAAACAATTTTTTACAATTTTTTTCAATTTTTTATGGTTAATCAAACCCTCATAAATGCTCTCTTAATATTATTCTTGATATTTATTCCTGTTTCACTATATGCAGAAGATTTATTTCAAAAGGGGATTGAACAATACAGGCAGGAAAATTATGAAGAAGCTCTTGAGATATTTAAAAAAATTTACAGAACACAGCCTTCAACACTTGCAAGTTTTTATCTTGGGCTTACATACAAGCAAATAGGGGATTACAGAAGTGCAAAAAAATATTTTTACAACTCTTTGACAGACATACCAAGAATAAATGATGCATATCTTGAATTAGCTGAAGTTTTATACCATCTTGGAGAACTGAAGGAAGCAATGCAATGGCTCACAGAAGCTGAAAAACAGTTTATAATGCCTTCAAAGATTCTATTTTTAAAGGGTCTTGTTTTTTCAAAGATGGGCAGGTTTGAGGAGGCAAGAAAAGCCTTTGAAAGAGCAAAATCCATTGATTCTGCTCTGACTCAGGTATCAGACCTTCAGATAGCACTCACCTACTCTGCTGAAAGGAAGATTAAGGAGGCTATGAAAACTCTTGAAGGATTGATAAAGATTGAGCCCCAAACAGATATTGCAGAGTTTGCCTCTGATTATCTTGCTGCCCTTAAAACAGCCATCAAGGAGTGGAGCATTTATTTGTCTCTGGGATATCAGTATGATGACAACGTGGTATCAAAACCAACAACTCTGATTGGAGTCTCAGCAGTTGATGAGATTTCAGGAAAAAGAGACTCTGCACAGGTGGCAAATATGAAGCTCAGTTGGAAACCCTTGCTATCAGGAAACTTATTTATTATAGGAGACTTTGGCATTTATACAAAAAACTATTTTTCTTCCTATAAGTTTGACACAACCATGAGCACAATTACATTTACTCCCGGTATAAATCTTGGAAAGGGATTTATAACACTTCCCCTGAGTTACTTTCATATGTGGCTTAATGAGAGGGAATATATGTCACTTTTTTCACTCACCCCTACAGTGAGCCTTCAGATTGCTGCTGGACATATTTTCCAGTTTTCAGCGGGATATGGTAAAAGGGAGATGCTTAAGTATATAGTAGATGCTGATCCTAATGAAGACAGGGATAGTAACCAATACAGTATTTCAGCAGGATATTTTTATCCCTTTAAGGAGAAAGGAGTTTTTTATTCAAAATATGAATATATGATTGATGATACTCAGGGAATCAACTGGGACTCCTTGTCTCATAGATTATCTGCTGGAGTTGTATGTCCCATTACTGAAAAACTCATCCTCCAGATTTCAGGAGACCACACATGGCAGAACTACAGAAACATAAATACATACACAGGGAGAGGAGTTAAGGGTTTCCCGGAAACCGCTGAAAAAAGAAGAGACCAAATATATTCATTAACAGCAGGAGTTATCTTTGAGATTTCAAAAACCTTGAGGACTAATCTCAGCTACTATCACTTAAGGGCTGACTCAAACTTTCCAATTTATGATTATAAGAGAAACATTTACAGTGTAGAGCTGAGTTTTAGCTTTTAAGGAGGCTTAAGATGCTGAGGCTTAAAATTTTAATTTTAATAGCCTTTATCAGTTTTTTATTCTTAAGCAATGCCTTAGCTCAGGAAGTAGGTAAAATCACAGCATTAGAGGGGAAGGTTGATATTTTAAGAGGGGGTAAGCCTCCTGCTGTTATGGTAAAAATAAATGAGCCTGTTTATTTAAATGACATAATAAGAACAAAAACTGATTCAAGGGCAGAACTCACATTCAGGGACGGAACGGTTGTAAAGATTGCTCCTCGTAGCAGAATTGACATTAGTGAATATTTTGCAGATGCTCATAGTTTCAGAGTCACTCTTAATATTCCCAGAGGGAAGGCAGGAGCTTTTGTAGCAAAGGAAAGTGTTGAGAAGATAAAGGCATTCCCAAAGGCTAACAGATTTGAGATAAAAACACCAATAGCAGTTGCAGGAGTAAGAGGAACAAATTATGTGGTTGCTCACTATCCTACCTATTCAACAGTAACAGTCTTAACTGGAAAAGTTTACTGTTATAATCTCCATATACCTGAAAGAGTTGTTGAGGTAGGAGCAGGTCAGGCAACAGTTATAAGAGAGAAACTTCCACCAGAACTGCCAAAACCTTTGACTTCTAAGGAAATACAAAGTGAACAGAAAGATATAACACCAAGCAAAGTTGAGAGAGAAGGAAACATAGAAAAGCCTTTTGTATCAGAATATCCTCTGAGAAATCCAGAAGAGCCTACTGCTGTTAATTTTTATCCAGAGACTTCTTCTGAACCAAGACTTTCAACAAAGGAGACAACTCCTCCAATTACTGAAACAACAAAAATTACAGAAAGTTTGAGCGTTAATTTTATGCTTTACAGCATTGAAGCCCCAAATTCTGGGGAGTGGAAAATAACATATAAAGTAGAGGCAAACAATCCAGTTATTGTTAGGTATAGGACTAAAACTTCAGATTGGGATGAATGGAAGGATGTAAACACAACAGCTCAAAATAACATTGATTTTTCAATCAATGTTTATGGTTCCTATGAGATTCAAATAAAAGCAACAGACAGTTACGGAAATAACAAAGAGTGGTCTTCATCAATAGTTTATCCAAAGTCAAGCACATTTTCGGGGAATATTGCAACTGATACCTCAGCAAACAGTTCAGTGACTGGAAATGTCGCAGGAGCATTGACAGTTGACAAAGGTATAGCAAAGCTTACAGCTTCATCCCCTGTTTCTTTTAATTCTACATTTAAAGCAGGAGGGGGTAATGCTACAGAAGGATACTGGATATTAAAAGGTCCGACATCTTCTTCTTATTTCAGACTGCTTACACCAACTTATCTTTTTACAGGAAGCGGTGATTCCACGCTTACTATGGAATCTGGCGGGATAAAATCAGTGACTACAGAACCTTGGATAGAGGTGAAGGAACTTAGTTTATCTGCTAAATTTACGGGATATCATCATTACTATGATGGCACTAAAATAGATGAAGTTCAAGGAGGCGGACAGTCTACAATACTTATTGGAAAAACAGGAGAGCTGATTTTACCATCAAGCATAAATGATACAGTAACATACAAAACAGAAAATTATGGAATTGGTTATATTCCTGATGTTACACAGGACACATCTATGGTATGGGGTAATTTTCAGCAAAATTCTGGAAGTAGTTTAAAGCTAAAGGGTTATGCAGGAGGTATTGGTGAGGATTCATCCCAAAATTATGCTATTTATGGATTATACATAGGTTCTGATGGCTCTGCAGGAATTCTTAAAGGTTCACCATATGGAACAAATCAAAATTTATACAAAGAAATACATCTTATTGATATTGAGCCTGCCTTTACATTCAAAAAGAAAACAGTTGGTTATTCAACCATGTCTACATGGTCAGATTATATTCAGGGCAGTTATCAGGGATATTTTACAGGTGGAAGCGGGACTCCAACAATATCTAAACAGGATATAAGTAACACATCTTATGGTGTTATTGGTTCTGCTACTCTTTCTCTTAAAAAAGGAAGTAATCCAGAATCGTGGGGAGTTTTTGGGATAGAGCTTGGTGGTTCCCACTCTGCAACACTACCTACAGGGCTTAAACTTGAATTCAGTGGAGATTCATGGGATAATAGGGATGCATCATATACAACGCCTGATTATTGGCTGGGAAGCGTTTCAGAGGCAACAGTTTCATCAGGAAAAATTCAGGGAACCTTTCAAGGCAGATTCATGACTCCAACTCATTATGGAATAATTGAAGGTAAAATGTTTGGCAATTTAGGCAGCAATAAATGGGTTGGAATAGTAATTGGAGGTTATGAACCTATTGTTGAGCTTTCTCATTTAAGCAATATTGTATCAGATGCAAATACAAGCAAGATTTATAAAGAGAATTTTGCTGTAACAGGAGCAAGAATTAATTCTTATCTTGGCGGAGATAGTTTCTGGAGTAAGGAACAGGGAAGCCTGTATTCAATGGGCAAAATAAATGATTCAAGTAATGAAATAGATTTCAATTCAGGTTCATCTTATCTATGGTATGCACCAACTAACTGGTCATCAGGATCATTAAGATATTCTGGTTATATAGGTGGTAGATTTGGGCAGAAAACAGATACATCCTATAATTTCAGCACGTATGTTGCAGGAATATATAATGATTCAACGAATAAGGGAATTTTCATCGGGAATCTCTCAACAGATGGAACATCAAATGTTTTGAGTCTTGAAAAAAGATTTTTTCTTGAAGGCGAAAATAATGTCAAAGCTGTAACCCTTGCAGCAGGTTCAATTCCTTCTTCACCTTCGCCAGCAGTTGTATCAAATCTGAGCATTGATACAAATTCATATGGCATTACATTACAGAATCAGGAAGGTTACATAATCATGGATACAAATACGAATTATTACACCTTCGGAGCAGGATTGATTGGAATGGGCGGAACATATAATACTGTCCCCACAGGTTTATGGGATATAACATATACTGGAAGTTTTGAAGGAGGTTTTCAAGGTTCCTTTGGTGCTCTGTTAAAGGGAAATTTATGGGGGACTGAAAATTCTGTTCAGAATATAATTAATGGTAAAACCTATGGATATTTTGCAGATATAACAGGAACTCCTTTTTTAACAGGAATATTTGTGGGTGAAACATTAGGAACATTTGACCCAACAAATAAATACTGGCAGGCAGTAACATTAGGAACAGTTCTTGAAACAGCGAATTTTTTAAGTATGGCATGCCCTGGTGGAAAATGCAATACATCTGGAACAAATTTTACAGAAGAACAGGAAAAACTGAGAAAACTGAACATTCCAGTAGTTGAGGTTGGCAGAGCAAGTTTTAGTGGTTCAGGGAATAATCTCTCAGTAAATATGAATAATGTTATTTTCTTTTCAACTCAAGCAGGTCAAAAGCCACTTCTCTGGTCCACGGCAGATATAAATGGAATTTACAGTGGAACTCCAACATTAAATCAATCTGTAACACTTAATGCAACCTCAGGTGCTTCAGGTTCTGTTAATTTTACTCCAACATATTGGTCAGGTGGAAACTGGTCAGCAACCATAGCTAATGATACAGCGTATCCTATACAGCTATCAGGTGGTTCATATAATAGCTCTATTAATATGCAAGGTGCGGCATCAGGTGTTTATGGAAGTGGGAATTTTACAGGAACTGCATCAGGAATGGCAAAATGACAATATCGGTAACTGTTTAAACCTTGAGGCGGCATCAAGTAAAATTATTCAGAATTTTTTATCTCTTCCCAGAGGCTATCCATTTCACTAAGTGTCATATCTTTCAGGCTTTTGCCTTTTTGTTGAGCAAGTTTTTCAAGTCTTTTAAATCTTTTTTCGAATTTCCTATTAGTTTTTCTTAGAGCAGTTTCTGGATCAATCCTAAGAAAACGGGCAAGATTTACCAGACTAAAAAGTAAATCACCTATTTCTTCTTCTATCTTTATTTTTTCACCTATTTTAATAGCTTCTTGGACTTCCTTGAGTTCTTCTTTAATCTTATCAATCACTCCATCAACATTATCCCAATCAAAGCCAACTTTTGCCACCCTTGACTGAATTTTGTATGCTTTAAGCAATGAAGGAAGTGCCAAAGGAATCCCTTCCAGTATTGAACTACCAAGCTTACCTTCTTCTTTTTTTCTTTCATCCCACTGATTTAAAACTTCTTCAGGAGTTTTAAACTCTGCCTCTCCAAATACATGAGGATGCCTTCCTATCATTTTCTGAATAATTGAATCTATTACATCGTTTATATCAAAATTACCCTGTTCCTTTGCTATCTGACTATGAAAAACTATCTGAAGAATTAAATCTCCCAGTTCTTCTTTTATAGATTTTGGATCTTTATTTTCAATTGCTTCTATAAGTTCATATGTTTCTTCAAGAAGATATCTTTTAAGAGTGTCATGATTTTGGACTCTGTCCCAGGGGCAACCTTTTTCAGAGCGTAGAATTTCCATTATTTCAACAAGCTTGTCAAATTTTTCACTCAATTTCATCCTCCAAAATCTTTTTAAAGTTTTTCCATACAGCTTCTTCTTCAGAAAGGCTGAATACGCTTCTGCCAGTTTCACTGAATTTCATAAAATCTTTATCAAAAAAAACATAATGAATTTTATTAAAATGTTTTAAAAGTTCCTGTTTTTCAGAATTCTCAAATTCTTTAAAAGCCATATTTATAATAAGGACTTTCTTCTTTGGAGTTATACCGAGCTCTTTGGTAAGCTCATTTATCCTCAGAGCAGCTTGAATGCTACTTTTAGCAGGAGTGCTTACAATAAATAAAAGGTCAATTTTATTTACAATACCTCTGCTTATATGTTCCATTCCAGCTTCATTATCAACAACTATATACCTGTATTGTTCTGCAATTTCCTGAAGAATTCTCTTTAAAACATTATTAATTGCACAATAACATCCACTACCTTCAGGCCTTCCCATAACAATAAGGTCAAATCCTTTAGCTTCTTCAACAATTCTATTTATCTGAATTTCCAGCCATTCATCAAGGCTCATGCCTTCAGGTTTATCCTTCAAGGCATTATCCCTTACTGATGCAAGTGTTTCTGTAACTTTGACTGCTAAAAGTTCAGGAAGGCAAAAGTTAGGGTCTGCGTCTACAACAAGCACAGGATTTGAGTTTCTATTAAGCAGATATTTTACTGTTAATGCAGCAAGGGTGCTTTTCCCAGCGCCACCTTTCCCTGCAAAAACAATAAAATAGCTCATATTACAATGTCCTGGCAATGGTTATTAAATCACTAAATTTATCAATTATAAAATCAGCATTCTTTAGAAGTTCTTTTTCTCTATATCCGTATGTAACAGCTACTGTTTTAACTCCTGCTAATGTCCCTGCCTTAATGTCAAGCTCGCTGTCTCCAACAATTATTGTTTTATCTGGAGAGGTATTAAACCTTTTTATTGTTTCAATAATTGGAACTGGTGAGGGTTTTCTTTCAGCAAAAAGGTCACTTCCAGCTATAAAATCAAAGTATTCTAAAAGTCCAAGAGTTTTAAGTGTTTTAATGCTTAATTCAGTGAGCTTATTGGAAATCACCGCTTTTTTAATTCCTTGCAATTTCTCAAGGGTTTCTCTCACATTAGGATATACTATGGAAAAATCTGCTATGTGTTTTTTGTAATAGTTTATGAAACATTCAATTAAATCCTGAACAGGCAGAGAAAGTTTTCTTAGTTGTAAAGCTTTTTCTATAAGGCGATTAACACCTTCTCCAACCATTTTTTTTACTTCCTCTTGTGAAAAGCCTTCAATTCCTCTTTTTTTAAAACAATAGTTCAATGCTTGAGTTATATCCTTGCAGGAGTCTACAAGTGTACCGTCTAAGTCAAAGATAATAAGCTCAATAGTCATTTTACAATTTTTTAGTATAACATGAGTTCACTTCTTCCTCAAATCATGCTATAATTTTTACATGGCTCGGATAGATGCCTTTTTTAAACTAATGCTTGAAAACAAAGCAAGTGATCTTCATCTTGTTGCTGGAAGTCAGCCAGTTTTAAGAATTCACGGAGAGCTTGTCAGGGTTCAGTATAAAGTTCTTGATAATGATGAACTTAGGAAGTTTCTTTATGAAATTACACCAGAGGAAAAAATCAAAATATTTGAAGAAACAGGAGATCTTGATTTTGCTCATGAAATACCTGGTGTTGCTCGTTTTCGTGTTAACTATTTTATGCATAAGGAAGGAATTGGCGCAGCATTCAGGCACATTCCTAATGAAATAAAAACAATTGATCAGCTTGGGTTGCCAGTTGTATTAAAAAAGTTCGCAATGCTTAAAAAGGGAATTGTTCTTGTTACAGGTCCTACAGGTTCAGGAAAATCAACAACCCTTGCTGCTATTATTGATTATGCAAACAGTAACAGAAAAGAAAGAATAATAACTATTGAAGACCCCATAGAGTTTGTTCATCCGAATAAAGGCTGCGTTATCTCTTACAGAGAAGTAGGAACTCATACAGAAAGCTTTGCGAAAGCCTTAAGAGCTGCTCTTAGAGAAGACCCAGATATAGTTTTGGTTGGTGAGATGAGAGACATGGAGACAATTCAGCTTGCTCTGGAAGCTGCTGCTACAGGACATCTTGTATTCAGTACACTTCATACTTCATCAGCCATTAAAACAGTTGATAGAATTATTGATGTTTTTCCACCTGAACAGCAGGCGCAGGTAAGGACATCTCTAAGTGAGTCTTTGCAAGCAGTTGTTGCTCAGACACTTTTAAAAAGGGCTGATGGTAAGGGAAGAGTTGCAGCATGTGAGATTTTGATTAACACCTATGCTGTTGCAAATCTTATAAGAGAGGGAAAAACCCATCAAATACTCTCAATTATGCAGACAAGCAAAAAAATAGGCATGCAGACAATGGATGATACTTTATTGCAACTTCTTCAGGAAGGCAAAATTGCACCAGAGGATGCCTATGAAAGAGCAACGGACAAGCAGAAATTTGTCAAATTTCTTAAAGAAGTTCCTCAAGAAGGACTTACATGAGGAAACAGGAATTTGATTATATTCTTGATAAAATTTGTGAGACCTGTCCTGAATTATCAGATATTGTTTTTACAGTTGGAAGACCCTTTCAGGTGCTTCATTGGGGTGAACTAAAACCTGTTCAATTGAAAAATGTTCCGATTGAATCTCTTATTCCTTTTCATACAGAAAGAATAGCTCTAATCCTGATGAATAACCAAAAAAGACTTATTGAAAATCTTATAAAAGATGGATACTGTGATACAAGCTATGCTATACAGAAAGCAAGATTTAGGGTGAATATTTTTTCTCAGAGAGGAAGTTACTCAATTGTTATGAGGAAGCTTCCTGTGAAGATACCTACAGTTGAAGAACTGCGATTGCCTCCTATAATTAAAGAGATTGCAAAAGAAAGAATGGGACTTGTTTTAGTTACAGGAGCAACAGGTTCTGGTAAATCTTCAACGCTTGCGGCAATTTTAAATATCATTAATGAGACAAGAGCATCTCATATAATAACTCTTGAAGATCCTGTTGAGTTTGTACACCCCCATAAAAAATCAACATTTAATCAGAGGGAACTTGGAGTAGACTTCCATAATTTTGCAGACGGGCTTCGTGCTGCACTCAGACAAGCTCCACATGTAATACTTGTTGGAGAAATAAGAGATAGGGAAACGCTTGAAATAGCCATTATGGCAGCTGAAACAGGACATCTTGTTCTGAGCACACTTCATACCACAGATGCAGGACAGACGATTGGAAGAATAGTTGGAATGTTTCCGCCTGATGATGAGTCCTATATAAGGCTCAGGATTTCAGATACACTTAAATGGGTTGTAGGACAGAGGCTTCTACCAAGAATTGACAAAGGAAGAGTAGCTGTAACAGAAATAATGCGGAATACTTTAAGAGTGAGGGAATTAATTATAAACGGTGAAACTGCTGAAAAAACTTTTTATGACATAATAGAGACTTCAGAAGCTGCTGGAATGCATACCTTTGACCAGTCAATTCTTAAATGCTATAAAGAAGGCTTAATAACTGAAGAAACAGCTATAGCATTTGCATCAAGAAGATCCAAGGTTATTATGGAAATAGATAAAATCAAATCTCAAAGGGGAGAAAAGACTACAGATATTGAAGGATTAAAACTTGATATAGATTATGATAAAAAATAAAAGGATGGAATATGCCAAAAGCTGTTATATGCGAAAACAATAAGGAAATCCAACAAACTTTATCTGATTATCTAAGGTCATTAGGCTTTGAATGCCTTAGCCCTTCAAATAATGAAGAGGCTTTAGGGATGATCGGACTTGAAGACGTAGTTTTAATTATAATAGGGCAAGAATACAGTGAAATAATCAAGGAAATATTATCTTTTCCGATGTATCGGAGAAGAGAGATTATTGTATTTTCTCTAAGTAATTCAATAGCAACAATGGATAGGCTTTATGCATTTGTTCAAGGCGTAGATTTCATTATAAATCTTAAAGATTTGAACAACTTCCCTATAATTTTTAAAAAGGCTTATGCTGAATACCAAAAAACTTACAGACTATTTAAAGAGGTAATAACAAAGTAAATTCCATAATTTTGATTCTTTGTAATCCAATTGATATAATAAACTATGTTACAGAAGTTTTTTATTTCTGTTAAATTTTTTATATTAGTAATTTCATTGTTTTTTGTATTCAGCTGTGCAACTTTGCCTAAACCTTTACAGGATATTCCTTCATTAAAAGATGTGCCTTTCAAAGTCGTTAAAGATAATCCTGACAAATACAAGGATATATCTCTTTTATGGGGTGGAAGAATTACAAATTGTATCAATACTCAGGATGGAACAGTTTTTGAGATTCTTCATTTACCTCTTGATAGAGAAGGTTACCCAGAAGAGACAGATGCTTCAGAGGGAAGATTTATTGTAAAATCAAAAAATTTTCTTGACTGTGCTGTTTACTCAAAAGGAAGACTACTAACAGTTGCCGGGAGATTTAAAGGACTGCAAGAGGGCAAGATTGATACAATGCCTTACATTTTTCCTGTTATTGAGGCTCAGGCAACGTATCTGTGGAAAAAAACAAAATACTATCCTAATTATTACTGGCATCCTTCAATATGGTTTTGGTATGGTTCTCCTGGTTGGTGGTTTGAGTATGGATATCCTCCGTGGTGGTAGAGTATATTGAATAGAATTAAAATACTTCCTGAGACTATTGTCGGGAAAATTTCAGCAGGAGAGGTTGTAGAAAGACCAGCCTCAGTAGTAAAAGAACTGATTGAAAACTCAATAGACGCAGGTGCGAACTCTATATCTGTTTATATAAAGGAATTTGGAATTGCTGAAATAAAAGTAATAGATGATGGAGAAGGAATTCCATCGGATGATGTTATATTGGCTTTTCAGAGACATGCAACGAGTAAAATAAAAGATGGAAAGGACCTTCAAAGAATCTCTTCTCTCGGATTCAGAGGTGAAGCTCTTTACTCAATAGCAAATGTAAGCAAGCTCAAAATTATTACCCAGTATAAAGATGAAGACACAGGTACAGAGGTTTATCTTACGGGAGGTAATTTAGTATCGCAGAAGCCTGTAGTTACTAAGGGAACAACAGTAGAGATTAGAGATCTCTTTTTTAATACACCTGTCAGAAGAAAGTTCCTTAAATCTTCTTATACTGAAAAAGCACATATTATTGAAACAGTCCAGAATTACTGTCTTGCCTATCCAGAAATTTCCTTTTCTTTATTTATTGATAGAGAAGAAGTTTTAAATATACCTCAGGTAAAAACTTTATATGATAGAATATCACAGGTTTTTGGTTTAGAATTTACAGAGAAGCTTAAGTTTAAAACAATTTCAAAAGATAACTATAAAATTGAGTTATTTCTTGGTGGAGAAGAACTTCTGAGAAAATCCAAGGGTAGACAATTAATCTTTGTAAACCGCAGGCCTGTAAAAGATTTTTCAATTGTTAATACTATATATAAAGCTTTTCATATCAATGAAAATCATCCTCAGTTTTTTATTTTTATAAATCTTCCACCAGAGGATGTAGATTTTAATGTTCATCCTGCAAAAAAAGAAGTAAGATTTCGTGAACCCCAAATAATTCATCAGCTTATTTTTAGAATGAGTGAATATCAAGTTAAATCATCAATGATTGCAGAAGAGACCAATCAGTGGAAGGTAAATGCAGATTTGTCTTCAATATCTCAAATTTCTGCATTTTATACAGAGTCAATTTTTAACAAAGAAGAAATTTTTCACTTTTTCAGTATTGGTGACGCAATTGTTGTGATTCAAAGGGTGGATGGAATTGTCTTTCTTGACTTCCATGCAGCGCATGAGAGGGTAAATTTTGAGAAGATTTTAAATAAAATGAGTGAACAAATTGTAAAACTTACTTTTCCCCATGTTATAAACTTAAATCCGCAGGATTATGTTTTAATAAAAGAAAATCTACACATACTCAATGAACTCGGCATTGAAGCTGAAGATTTTGGAGAAAATTCAATAGTAATAAGAGCATTACCTGAGATTATTAAATATATAGATATAGCAGGAATGATTGAAAATATCGCATTAACACTTAAAGAAGGAACATCTACACCAGATTTTATTGAGATAAAAAGAAAAATTGCAGCAACAATAGCATGTCATAGCTCTTTAAGGGCAAATGAGAAAATTAACCATTTTGAAATTAAGGCTTTACTTCAGGAACTTGAAAGAACTTCTGATCCTGAACACTGTCCTCATGGAAGACCTGTAAGAAAGTTTATCTCTCTTGATGAAATAAAAAAATGGTTTTTAAGATAATGCTGTCAAAAAGAAAATTCAAATCGTCAAAAAATTGGCACAGAATTTAACTTCTATAAAGCTTTTGTCTATTGACTTTTATATAATTTACAAAATCTGGCATAAACTATGCTAAATATTTTAATTTAGAAAAGAAGAGGGTATTCAATTACTAACAGTCATTCCAATCGCCCTTAATGGGTGCGAGGAATCTCTCTTTGATGCAATAGAAAAAAGGAGGAGATTCCTCGGCTGCTTCCGCAGCCTCGGAATGACAATTGGAGGTAATTGAAAAATAGACCTAAAAAGAATAAAAGGAGGAAGGAGTATGGCAAAAGAAAAAGCTACAAAGTTAGAAGAGGAAGAACTACAGCCTAAGGAACAACCTGAAAAACCTAAGAAAAAAACTAAATTTCCATTACTGATTATTATTGCTGCGATAGTTTTAATAGTTGGAGCAGGAGGAGCTTATTTTTTTCTAACTGGTAAAGGTGCAGAACATGGCAAAGGCTCTGCTACGAAGGATTCAAAAGAAGTTCAGGGTATAAATTTTGCTCTTGAACCGTTTGTTGTAAATTTGATGGATCAAAGTGGAACTAAATATCTTAAAGTTTCTGTGCAGATTGAACTTTCTGATGCAAAGTTGGCTGAACAGGCAAAAAACAAAACGCCACAGATAAGGGATGCTATAATAACTCTTTTAACAAATAAAACATCTGACGAATTGATTACTCCTGAGGGTAAATTGCTTCTTAAAGACGAGATAAAACAAAGAGCGAATCAGATTCTTGGTGAAGGTACAGTTATAAATGTTTATCTTACAGATTTTGTAATGCAGTAGCCATGCCAGACGACGAGATTTTATCCCAAGATGAGATTGATGCTCTGCTAAAGGGCATTTCAGGAGGAGAGGTTGAGACAGAAACAGCAGAAGCTCCTTCTGGAGTTAGACCCTATGATTTTACTTCTCAGGAAAAGATTGTTCGCGGCAAGATGCCCTCTTTGGATATTATAAATGAGCGTCTTGCAAGAAGTTTCAGAGTAAGTCTTGCCTCAGACATAAGAAAAATAGTAGATGTGATAAATGTAAATGTAAATATTACAAAATTCTATGATTTTCTCCGCTCTGTTCCTTTTCCTTCAAGTCTAAATATTATAAAACTTGAACCTCTCAGAGGTTTTAGTCTCGTTGTTTTTGATGCGCCTATGATTTTTACTCTAATTGAATTTTATTTTGGCGGCTCAGGAAAAGGTTATTACAAACCAGAAGGAAGAGAGTTTACGCCTATCGAGCAAAGAATAATTCACAAGGTTGTTATGATGTTTCTTGAAAGTATGGAGGAAGCATGGAAGCCTATTTTCCAGATAAAACCTCATTTTATAAGAACAGAGATGAATCCTCAATTTGTTACAATAGTCACCCCTGTTGATGTGGTAATTGAAACAGAGTTTACCCTTGAAATAGAAACAAGAGAGTGTAAAATTATGGTTTGCATTCCCTATTCTTCAGTAGAACCTATAAAAGAAAAACTTTATAGTGCCTTTCTTGCAGACAGAGATGAAATGGATATGAAATGGATAGGAAGACTTAAGGCACAAATAAAAAATGCACCTGTGCAGGTTGAAGCTATTTTAGGCAAAGTAACTATAGACTTTAAAACATTATTAGACCTTAAATCAGGTGACATTGTCACTCTTCAAAGAAGAATAGACGAAGAAGTGGATTTGCTTGTAGAAGGTGTTCCTAAATTTAAAGGCAAATTAGGAACATTTAAGGGAAATTATGCAATAAAAATAATAAAGGAGGCATAAAATGGAGGAAAAGGAGGTTCAGCAACAATCATCTCAGGAAGAACTTGAAGAAGAGCTTGATATGGCAAAAGCTCTTGAGATGGAAAAGGCAATGAAAGCAAAAGAGGAAGTTCAGTCACCTCATATAGATGAATTTACCGTTACTGAAGAAAAACCAAAGACAAGAGATATTGATTTTATTCTTGATATTCCTCTTGAACTGGTAGTTGTTATCGGAAGAACAAGAATTCTTGTTCAGGAACTTCTTCAATTAACTCAGGGTTCTGTTGTTGCCCTTGATAAACTCGCTGGCGAACCAATGGAAGTTTATGTCAATGGCAAGCTTGTTGGAAGAGGTGAGGTAGTTGTAGTAAATGAAAAGTTCGGCATAAGAATTACAGATATTATAAGCCCTCAAGAAAGAGTAAAACAGCTTGGTTGAGAGGATACAATGGAATATTTTAAAGCCATATTATCCTTAATTTTTATTATTGTAGCCCTATATATTGTTTTGCGATTAATGAAAAACAAGATAAATCCAGGAAAGGGATTTATTCAGATTATTTACTATCAGCCAATAGGTTATAAAAAAGGTATAGGTGTGGTAAAAGCCTTTGATGAATATCTTTTGGTTGGGATATCGGAGCATGGAATTAATCTGATAAGTAAACTTGATTCTTCAAAGATTAAGGCAATCTTTGAAGAGCAGACAGAGGAGAGAAGAACTCTCTGGCAAAGGATATTCAAAGGAGGTTTATTTAGCTGTCTTTTAATTTTATCTCCAACACTTTGTTTTGCTGCACCTCAGTCTGCTCAAGGAGGGTTATTTGGTTTTTCAAGTGCCATTGACATTCTTGTATTTATAACTCTGTTAAGCTTTCTACCAGCAGTATTAATCATGATGACATCTTTTACAAGAATTGTTATTGTTCTTTCTCTGTTAAGACAGGCACTTGGAACTCCTTCAGTTCCTCCGAATCAAGTTATAATCGGGCTTGCATTGTTTCTTACCCTTTTTATTATGTCTCCAACAGTTGACAGAGTTTACAATGAAGCTTACTTACCACTGTCAAAAAAAGAGATAAACATGGAAGAGGCGATAAGTAAAGCATCAGTTCCATTTAAAGAGTTTATGCTGAAGCAGACAAGAGAAAAAGACCTTGCCCTGTTTTTCAAACTTTCAAAAACAGAAGTCAAACCTGCAACTCCTATGGATTTACCGATGAAAATTGTTGTTCCTGCCTTTGCTCTTGGTGAACTTAAAAGGGCTTTTGAAATCGGATTTTTAATCTTCCTTCCTTTTTTGGTTATTGATATTGTTGTGGCAAGCATATTGCTATCTATGGGAATGTTTATGGTTCCACCAGTTATGATATCAATGCCTTTTAAGTTATTGCTTTTTGTTTTAGTTGATGGATGGCAATTGATTATAGGCTCACTTGCAGGAGGATTTAAATGACAGTAGAATTTTTAAACTATATTTCAAAACAGACCTTTGAAACCATTCTTCTGGTTGGAGGTCCTGTGTTACTTGTAAGCCTTCTTGTTGGTCTTATTATAGGACTATTTCAGGCAATAACCCAGTTACAGGAGATGACAATAAGCTTTGTTCCAAAGGTTATTGCTGTTTTTTTAACATTGCTTCTTACAATTCCCTGGATGGTCAATATAATGACGAAATTTACAAGGGGAATTTTTGAAAACCTTCCCATGTATGTTAAATGAACTACTTAGAACTTCTTACAACGAATTTTTATAGTTTTATTCCTGTTTTCATAAGGGTTTCTATAATACTTTTCTTTCTTCCATACATTGGCAGTAGGACCGTTCCAATAATGTTTAGATTCTTTTTTGCTCTTTCTATATCTCTTGCTATTATTCCTTTTATACATGTAAAAGAGGAAAATTTGCTTATTTCTCTGTTTAATGCTGTTGTTTTTGGAATGGCTATAGGTATCATGGTAAGGGTTATTATTGCTGCAGTTGAGATAGCTTCTCAATGGATGAGTATGCAGATTGGTTTTACTATTGCAAATGTTTTTAATCCTCAGTTTGGTGAACTTATGGGACCTCTTAGTATTTTCTATGAGATGTTCACAATTGCTCTTTTTTTCTCTTTAGATTTACATCTGAGTTTTGTTGAAATGATAGTTAAGACTTTTGAATTTCCTATAAAATTTTCTTTCTCAGGAAATATAATAGCCTTTTCCTATATTATGTTCCCTCTTGCTTTAAAACTCGCTGCTCCTGTTTTACTTGTTCAGGTTCTTATGAATATAGGACTTGGATTTTTATCAAGGATTATGCCTCAGGCAAATGTTTTTTTTGTCGGATTCCCGCTTTTGCTTGCTACGGGTATTGCAGTTATGTGGTTGAGCATTCCTATCTTCACAATGGTTCTTTCAAAGGCATTTATAAATCTTAAAGATGCTTTATTTGGTCTTTTGAGGTAAGCTATGCCAGAAGAACTGCAAGAACGAACTGAACAGGCTACCCCGCGAAGGCGAGAAAAAGCTCGGCAAAAGGGTGAAGTCCCCCGAAGTAGAGAACTTACTGGTATCATAGGAACGTGGATGATTTTCCTTTATTTTGTTTTTTCTGGCACATTTTTAATCTCAATAATGCAACATATGAAAGAGGCATTTACAAGAGTTAAAAATCCAGAGTTTGTTGCAAGTGCTATAATTACAATAATAAAAGATGAAATAAAATGGTATTTTATTCAATTTCTTCCAATTGGAGGAGTACTTCTTTTTGGTGTTTTGCTTGTTCATTTTATTCAAACAGGTTTTCTTTTTACAGGAGCAACATTAGTTCCTGATGTATCAAAGATAAGTCCATTAAAAGGCATAAAAAAACTTTTTTCCCTGAATGCTTTGTTTGAGACCATAAAGGGTATTTTAAAATTGGTTGCTCTTGGTATAGTTATATATTTTGTTCTGAAAAAAGATGTCAATATTCTGCCACTTTTGATTGATATGGATGTAAAGGCTATTGCAGGTATTTCATTTCAAAAAATTTATCAACTCATACTTGCTTGTCTTATAATGCTTACTGTTTTTGCAGGTATAGATTTTGCATATCAAAGATGGCAGTATGAGAGAAATTTAAGAATGACAAAACAGGAAATAAAAGAAGAATTCAAAGAAACAGAAGGTTCACCAATGGTAAGAGCAAGAATAAGAAGCTTACAGAGAGAGATGGCACGTAAAAGAATGATGCAGGAAGTTCCAAAGGCTGATGTTGTTATTACAAACCCTTTGCATCTTGCTGTTTGCATAAAGTATGACTCAAAAAATATGAATGCACCTGCGGTTGTGGCAAAGGGAGCAAATCTTCTTGCGGAAAGGATAAAAGAGATAGCAAGAGCTTCGGGCGTACCCATATATGAAAACAAGCCCCTTGCAAGGGCTTTGTATAGAATTCCTCTTGGAGAGGAAATTCCTGAAGCACTCTATAAAGCAGTAGCTACTATTTTAGCTACTGTTTATAAAATTAAAGGAAGACAGATCGCATGAATATTATGAATTACATAAGAAGTGATGTGCTTGTTGCAGTTGGAATAATTCTTATATTGATATTCATGATTGTTCCCATTCCTCCATTTATGCTTGATTTATCCCTTACAATGAGCATAACCCTCTCAATTTTGATTATTTTGGTAGCTTCCTATGTGAGAAAACCCCTTGATTTTTCAGTGTTTCCTTCTGTTTTATTAATTGCTACACTTATGAGACTTTCTCTTAACATTGCATCAACTCGTCTGATTTTAACAAGAGGTGAGCTTGGCACAGAAGCAGCAGGTAAGGTTATAAAAGCATTTGGAGAGTTTGTTGTAAGTGGAAATTTTGTAGTTGGTTTGATAGTTTTTTTAATTCTTGTAATTATTAACTTTATTGTAATAACCAAAGGAGCTGGAAGAATTGCAGAAGTGTCTGCTCGTTTTACTCTTGACGCCATGCCTGGTAAACAGATGAGCATTGATGCAGATTTAAATGCAGGACTTATTGATGAAAAGGAAGCAAGACGCCGAAGGGAAGAAATAAGCAGAGAAGCAGACTTTTATGGAGCAATGGATGGAGCAAGTAAATTCATTAGAGGTGATGCAATTGCTGCCATAATAATTATGATTATAAACATTATTGGAGGAATACTCATTGGAGTGCTTCAAAAAGGTATGCCAATTGGAGATGCTGTTCAGACCTATGTAATACTTACAATTGGTGATGGATTGGCTGCGCAGGTTCCTGCTCTTATTACATCAACTGCAGCAGGAATAGTTGTTAGCAGAGCAGCAACGGAATCAAATCTTGGGCAGGATATACTTCAGCAGCTTTTTAAAAATCCTAAAACATTGGCAACAGCATCTGGAGTACTTCTTTTGCTTGGGTTGATTCCGGGCTTACCTCATCTTCCTTTTATAATTATAGCCGTGGTATCGGGTGCAATTGCTTATTTAATGATAAGTAAAGAGAAAAAGGAAAAAGAAGCACTTCCTCCGCCTCCTGTAGAGGAAAAACCTGTTTCAATGGAAGCTCAACTTGAAAGCCTTCTCAGGGTTGATCCTATCTCTCTTGAGATTGGCTATAATCTTATTCCACTTGTTGAGGGAGAAAGTTCTCTTGTAGAAAGGATTCGTTCTCTTAGAAAACAGATTGCAATGGAAATGGGTTACATTGTTCCATCAATACATATAAAAGATAATTTAATGCTCAAACCTTCTCAATACAGCATTCTTATAAAGGGAGTTGAGATAGCAACTTCTGAAATAATTCTTGGAAGATTTCTTGCAATAGGTGCCCGCCCTGGACAGGATATTGATGGAATTCCTACAAAAGACCCTGCTTTTGGAGTAGATGCGTTGTGGATTGAAGAAAAAGATGTTTCAAAAGCACAGATGCTTGGATTTACTGTTGTTGATGCTTCATCAGTTATAGTTACCCATTTGAGAGAAGTTCTTAAAAATTATGGTTATGAATTACTCGGAAAACAAGAAACTCAAAGATTACTTGATAATCTTGCTAAAACTCATCCAAGAGTTGTTGATGATTTGATTCCAAATCTTTTAACACTCTCTCAGGTGCAGAAAGTGCTTCAGAATCTATTAAGGGAAAGGGTATCAATAAAAGATTTACAGACAATACTTGAAACCCTTTCGGAGTATGCTAATGTAACTAAAGACCCTGACATTTTAACAGAGCATGTTAGACAGGCACTGTCAAGAAGAATAACAAAAAGTGTCCAAAATCCTGACGGTTCTATTTCTGCAATTCTTTTTGAGCCATCTCTTGAGAGGACATTTATTGAATCTCTCCAGACAACACCACAGGGTATAAATTTTGCTACAGATCCTTTGTTAATGGAAAAAACCATTGAAAATGTAAAGAAGATGGCTGATGAGGCAACTGTAAAGGGTTATCAGCCTGTGTTGATATGTTCGCAGTCAATAAGAAGATTTATAAAGAGAGCAATTGAAAGAATTGCACCATCTTTACCTGTTCTTTCGCCACAGGAAATAGCTCCTGGAGTAAAAATACTTATGTTTGGCACAGTAAAACTTAATTAGGAGGAAAATGATGAAAATAAAAAAGTTTCAGGGTAGAACTTTTAAAGAAGTTTTAGAAACAGTTAAAAAAGAGATGGGACCAAATGCTGTGATTTTATCAACTTCCTCTAAAAAAGAGCCTCTTTCAAATAATTCTTTTATAGAAATTACTGCTGCCACAGATGAAGAAGAAACTTTTACTGCTCAGGAGATATTAGGACACAGACTGCAGACTGAAGATTCATGGAAATTTGACCACGGAGTATTTAAAGAAATAGAAAAGCTTAAAGCTGAGGTAAGTCTTTTGAGAGAGAGCATTACAAAACTATTTCCTTCGCTTGATGATATTTCTAAAAGAGGACTTTATAATTTTCTGATAAAAAACAATGTTGAACCATATCTTGCATTAATGCTTCTGGAAAAAGCTAATGATATGAATGAATTAAGAATGGCTATTGAAAATGAATTAAAAACCTGTAGGAATAATTTTGATGAAGAAAAGGGATACATTTTTTATGGACTTCCTGGAGTTGGAAAAACAACTACAATTTTTAAAATAGGACAAAGTTTAAAAGACAATAACAAGAAGATAATGCTTATTTCTCTTGACCAGAGAATTTCATCTGTGGCTTATATAAAAGAAGTAGCATTAAAGCTAAAATGTGAGGCAAAATTTATAAATGAACCAAAAGAACTTTATAAAATAATGCATAAAGAAATTGATAAAAAAAATTTACTTATTGATACTCCCGGAGATGTAAATATAAGTCTTGCAGGAGAACTTAAAAATCTGTTGAAGGATATGCCTATAAAAAAATGTCTTATTATGGATGCATCAATGTCAATGCAATCAAGCTTCAAGATATTAAAAACAATGGATACTGCTTCAGTTGATTGCATAGGTTTTAGTAAGATTGATTTAGCGCAAACTTATGGGAATTTATATAATCTGTCAGTTTTATCAGGGAAACCTGTAAGCTTTATTACTTCTGGGGCATATGGAGAGCCTCAAGTTAAAGTATTGCCACCTGATACAATAACGAATCTCATTGTAGGAGGAGTATGTGCAAACTAATGCTCAAACTAATGTCCCGAGAATTGTAGCTGTTTCAAGCGGGAAAGGAGGTGTTGGGAAAACCAACTTTGTAACAAATATTGCACTTATATTGAGAAGCATGCAAAAAAGAGTGCTTCTAATGGACGCTGATGTTGGTTTAAGTAACATTGATATAATGTTTGGAATAGCACCGAAATACAACATAAAACATTTACTTTCTGGTGAGAAATCAATAAAAGATATTATTGTCAAGACTTCTGAAGGAATTGATATTATTCCAGCCAGTTCTGGAATAAGAGAATTAACTCAACTTACATCTGTCCATAAAATGAAAATTATTGAAGAGCTTGAAAGTATTGATAATGATTACGATATATTTCTTATTGATACAGGAGCAGGAATTTCAGATAATGTAACTTTTTTCTGTTCTGCTGCCCATGACAATATTGTAATTGTTACTCCTGAACCAACTTCAATTGCAGATGCCTATGCATTGATTAAGGTGCTTTATAAAGAACATGGAGAGACAAATTTTCGTATAGTTGTGAACAATACTAAAAATCATAAAGAAGCAAAGGAGACCTTCAGGAAACTTTCAATGGTTGCTGAAAGATTTCTTGGGATAACTCTTGATTGGCTGGGAGCTCTTCCATACGATGAAAAAATAAAAGAAGCTGTTATTGCTCAGAAACCTTATATAACTCTTTATCCAACATCTGATTTTTCAAAAAAGCTTATTGAACTTGCAAAACAGTTTCTTAAGAGAGATGTGGATTTATTAAAAGGAGGAATGCAGTTTTTTCTAAAAAAATCACTAAGTAAATAATTTTATGCTTTATTCTGAAGATGATAAAGAGAGCCTCATTAAACAGTTTTTGCCAAAAATAAAGCATTATGCTTTAAGATACCATCATATTGTTCAATCTGTTTTAGAGTTAGAAGATTTAATTTCTGCTGGAATAAAGGGATTACTTGAAGCATTAAATAAATATAATCCTTCATTAAATGTCCCACTTGTTGCTTTTATAGACTACAGGATAAGAGGTGCTATACTGGATGAAATTCGTTCAGTGGATGTTTTTTCAAAAGAATTCCGTAAAAAAGTAGAAAATGTAAAAAAAACTTACAAAAATTTAAAACAGTCTGGCAAAGACCCAACAGATGAAGAATTGGCTAATTATTTAAATATTACTCAGGAGGAGTTACAAGAAGTTTATCAGAGTATAACAGCTTCTGATATAGTAAGTTTAGATAGTTTTGTAGTTGGAGAAAATGGAGATAAACTAAATCTTCTTGAAGTTATTTCAGATGAAAAAAATATTTTTGAAGATATAAAATTTCGTGAATTAAAGGAAAAACTAACTTCTGCAATAGAAAATCTTTCCGAAACTGAAAAGCTTATCATATCCCTTTATTATTATGAAGAGTTAAACATGAAGGAAATTGCTCAGGTTTTAGGTATTTCTTTATCCAGAGTAAGTCAGATTCATGGTAAGACTTTGCTAAAGCTCAAAAATTTTCTTGCAAAAGAAGTTGATTAATTAAAAAATTTTGTATAATATTATCAATTGCTTCTGGAGGTTCAGAAATGAAAAATATAAAGCAATTAGTGCTTAAACTTCTTCATAATCCTGACTCCTCAGTTCGCAGACAAGCAGCAGAAGAACTTGCTTTGACTGATGAAAGAGCGATTTATCCATTGATAAAGGCACTAAGAGATGAAAATACCGCTGTTCAAGAGGCAGCAGCACAGGCTCTTATATCTATTGGTAGCAAAGATAATTTTTTTCTAATAAATCCAGGTGAAGTTGTTACATACATGGTTGTTCCTCTTTTAAGAGAGGAAGATGTTTATTTGAGAAATATAGCAATTTTGATAATTAAAGAAGTGGGACATAAAGCTCCTGAACTTCTCTACAAACTTCTTAAGGATAAAGACCCTGATATCAGAAAGTTTTCACTTGATTTAATAGCAGATATTAAAAAAGGCTTTGATGCTTCAAAACTAATACCTTTACTTAAAGACCCAAATGGCAATGTCAGAGCTGCTACTGCTCATGCCATAGGAGAACTTGGATATAGACAGGCAATTCCTGCGCTTATAGAAAGTTTGAAAGATGAGGAATGGGTTGTTTTTTATGTTTTACAGGCACTTGCCCAACTAAAGGCAGAAGAAGCTGCAGATAAAATAGGTGAACTTCTTTTAAACACAGAATCAATTTTAATTAAAGCAGAAGCAATAGAAACACTGGGTAAAATAGGAACTGAAAAAGTTGCAGAACCTCTTTTGAAATATTTTCCTGTTGCGACGAAGGATGAAAAGCAACAAATCGTTAAAGCACTTATAAGAATAGGCATAATTCCAGACGGACAGGATTTGAAAGAAGAGATTCTCTCTATTTTTAAAGAACAAGAGTGGGATGAAAAGCTGATAGCTTTGAAAGGTATAAAATTAACCAATCTCATAGAGGCGGTTCCGTTTATTATAGAAGAAGCTGGAGGTCTTGATCCAAGCTGTTTTGATTATGATGAAAAAATACAGGCTTTAGAAGAAACATTGCTTTCTATAAACTCAGAAGATGAACTCCTTTCAATGATTGAAAAGAATAAACTTAAATATCGGGCTAAAGCTTTTGTTATAAAAGTGCTCGGTAAATTAAGAAGTAAAAAAGCGGTTCCAATTCTTATAAAACTTCTTGAAGATCTAAAGAGGGATATAAGAATTGCCTCTGCAAAGGCACTTGGTGAGATTGGTAGCACAGAAGTTATACAGCCTCTTATAAAAAAATCTATAGAGGATCAGGATGCAAATGTGAGAAAAGCTGCGATAGAAGCTTTAGGAATGATAAGAGCTTCTGAGGCTTATGAGCCTCTTTTAAATTTACTTGACAGAGAAATATATTCAGATATTATTGAAGTTATTGTATCAGCTCTTATATCAATTAACCAGGAAAAGTTTTTAGAGAACCTAAAATCTTATAAAAGAGAAGTAAAGCAAGCTTTAGCAGGAGTGATATATTCATTTGATATTTTAAATATGCTTGTTCAGTGCGAAGACAAAGAAGTGCGAAAAACAGCTTTATATGCACTTGGAAGACTTGCAACAGAGCAAGCTATATCTAAAATTCTTGAATTTATTAAGTCTGACGATAAAGAATTGAAAAAAGTAGCTATTCTGGCATTGGGAGAAGCTAATTTCTGTTCTGATGAACTATTTAAATGCCTTAAAGATGAAGACGCATGGATAAGATACTACACTATAAAATCAATTTCTAAAGCATGTGATCCAGAGGTTCTTCTTGAAAAACTTACTCCTCTCTTAGACGATCCCTTCCCTCCTGTTGTAATTGCTGCTGTAGAAGCTTTATCAGAGATTTCTATGCCTCAGGTTTATGATATTCTGGCATCTAAAAAACAGCATCCTGATAAAGAAGTCAGAGAAAAAATAGAGGAGGTTTTACAGAAAATATGACCATAATGTCTGCTTCCTCTTCCGCAGCAATAAATGAAGAAGTTTTTAAACAGTTGAGGGATTTTATATATGAAAAAACAGGTATCTATGTGCCTGATAATAAAAAATATTTTCTTGAAAATAGACTTAGCAGAATTTTAAGGGAAAAAAATCTACGTAATTTTGAAGACTATCTTTATTTTCTAAGATACAGTGCAAATAAACATGATATAGCAAGACTTTTTGATGCTATTACAACAAATGAAACATTTTTTTTCAGAGAACCCCAGCAGTTTGAAGTATTTGCTCAAAATCTTATCCCGCAAATTATAAAAGAAAATACTCAGATGGGTAGAAAAGATATAAAGATATGGTCTGCTGCCTGTTCAACAGGAGAAGAGCCCTACACAATTGCGATGATTTTATATGATTTACCAGAATTAGTCTCATTTAGAAAGGAAATATACGCTTCTGATATAAGTGAAGGTGTTCTTATGTCAGCAAGAAGAGCCATTTACGGCTCTTATTCTGTAAGAAATATTCCACCTCAGTATATGGCAAAATATTTTAAAGACAGCGGAGGAATGTATGTTCTTTCTGATGCCATAAAATCAATGGTAAAATTTCTGAGTATAAATTTGATAGATGAAAGAGAAGTCAAACAGCTTAAAGGACTGGATGTTGTGTTTTGCAGGAATGTTTTAATTTATTTTGATGACAAAGCAAAGAAAAAAGCTGTTTCGCTTATTTATGATGTATTAAGACCAAAGGGTTATCTTTTTGTAGGAACTTCTGAAAGTCTTCATAATATTACAAGAGCATTTCGTCCTATAGTTATAAATAAAGTTGTTGTATATCAAAAAGTTTAGTGAGGAGGATATTATGAAAGTTCTTATAGTGGATGATGATAAAACAACAAGAAAGATGATATCTCTGATACTTAAAAGCAAAGGATATGAGGTTGTAACAGCTGAAAATGGTATAGAGGCGCTTCAAAAACTTGGGCTTGAACGAATAAATTTGATTCTTACAGATATGAATATGCCCTATATGGACGGAATAGAGTTTATAAAACAGGTAAGGGCAAACCCTGATATAGCCAACATTCCTATTGTTATGATAACAACAGAGGCTGATGAAGATGAGAAAAGAAGAGCCTTTGAAGCAGGAGTTGATGACTATCTTGTAAAACCTACAAATGCTGAACAGATTAGCGAAAGTATGAAAAAAATAGTTAAAAAAATTTTTAATAAATAGGAGGATAATATGTTTAATTATAAAATAAAAGTTCTGGTAGTTGACGATTTTCCAACAATGCGTAGAATTGTAAAAAATCTTCTTAAACAACTTGGCTTTGAAAATATTGATGAAGCAGAAAACGGAGAGGATGCTTTAAGAAAGTTACGTAATACAGAATACGGTCTTGTAGTTTCAGACTGGAACATGCCTGTTATGGAGGGTATAGAACTTTTAAAGAATATAAGGAATGACCCAGCTTTAAAAGATATACCCTTTTTAATGGTAACAGCTGAGGCTGAAAAGGAAAAAGTTATTGAAGCAATAAAAGCAGGAGTTGACAACTATATAGTAAAGCCTTTTACAGGAGAGGTTTTGAAGGAAAAACTTGAAAAAATTGCTCAGAAAAGACCATCTCTTAAAGGAGGACAGTAATGGCTGATGAGATGGATGAAATAATAAACGAATTTATTGTTGAAGCAGAAGAAATTCTTGAACAGCTTGATCCTCTTTTTGTTGAACTTGAACAAAAACAGGATGCTGAAATTATCAATGAGATATTTAGAGGAATGCATACCCTCAAAGGAGCAGCTGGATTTCTTGGATTTCAAAATGTTGTAGATGTTGCTCACAGAGCAGAGACAATTTTAAAAAAGGTAAGAGAGGGAGAGATTCCAATTTCTGCTGAAATAACTGATGCTATTTTGAAAGCTGTAGATACACTAAGAATTCTAATTTCACACATTAAAGCAAAAGAAGAAATAACTGAAAATATTCAACCAATTTTGGATTTACTTGATAAAGCTCTTGAGAAAGCTTCTCTTCAAGAACCTGAAAAAACTGAAGAGATAGAACAAAAAATTGAAAAAGCTGAAACTGAGGAAATTGAGTCTAAACCTTCTTCAAAGCCTGAAGAAGTTGTGACACAAGCTCCAAAAGAAAAAGAAGTTGCCACATTGAGGGTTGATGTTGAAAGAATAGATAAAGTAATGGATCTTGCAGGAGAGATAGTTCTTGCTCGTAATAGGTTGCTTAATCTCTCAAACAAACTTGAAGCAAAATATGCAGGAGATGAACATGTAGAAGGGCTTGTGGAAACCACTGCATTTCTTGATAGAGTTACTTCAGATTTGCAGCTTGCTGTAATGAAAATGAGAATGCAACCTCTTCAGAAAGTTTTTGTAAAGTTTCCCAGAATGGTGAGAGACCTTGCAAGAACACTTGGCAAAGAAGTTGATCTTGAGATTATTGGTGAGGATACAGAGGTTGATAAATCAGTTATTGAACATATTGGAGACCCTCTTGTTCACATAATAAGAAATTCAATAGATCATGGAATAGAGTCTCCAGAAGAAAGAATTTCTAAGGGAAAGCCATCAAAAGGTAAAATTGTCATAAATGCATATCAGAAAGGAACTCAAATTGTGATAGATATATCTGAATTGTGATAGATATATCTGATGATGGGAAAGGTATAGATTATGAAGCTGTTAAGGCAAAAGCAATTACAAAAGGGCTTATTACTCTTGAAGAAGCTGAAAAGATGTCTGAAGAAGCAATAATAAACTTAATTTTTTTACCAGGATTTTCCACAAAGGATGTGTCAACAGAATTGAGTGGCAGAGGAGTTGGAATGGATGTTGTTAAGTCCAATGTTGCGAAACTCAATGGATATGTAGAAATTTTTACAGAAAAAGATAAAGGTACTACTTTTAGAATAAGCTTACCTCTCACATTAGCAATAATTCAGGCTATGATGGTTCAGGTAGGAGATGAGATTTATGCCATACCTCAGTCAATGATTGAAGAAACATTAAGGATAGGTATTGATGAAATTAAAGAAGTAACAGGACAAAGGGTTCTTACAATAAGAGACAGAGTTTTACCACTTTTCTTGCTTAATGAAATTCTTTCAACAACTGGTGGAGTTGACAATGACAGAAAGTATATTCTTGTTGCCAGTGTAGGAGATAGAAGATTTTGTATATCTGTAGATTCTGTAATCGGTCAGGAAGAAATTGTTATAAAGACTATAAACGGAATAGACTCTGAAGAATGCGGTATAATGGGAGCTACAATTACAGGCGATGGAAAGGTTGTTTTAATTCTTGACCTTGCAGTTCTTTCAAGAAAAGTTTTAACTGTAAAATAAATTCTTAGGAGTGTGAAAATGAAACAGTACATTGGTTTTATTCTTGAAAAAAATGAATATACTGTTCCCATTCTTAAGGTGCAGGAAATCATTAAACTACCTCAAATTACAAAGATGCCAGGTGTGCCTTATTATGTTGAAGGAGTCACAAATCTCCGCGGTAGAGTAATTCCCATTGTGAATTTAAAAAGAATTCTCGGTATTCCTGAAGAAAACAATGGTAGCAAAGTAATAGTTGTTTCATCAGGCAAGATAACATTTGGTGCATTAGTTGATGACATTACGGGTGTGGTAAATATAGATGAAACAAATGTTGAGCCTGCTGAAGAGTTTATGCAGCATGGGCAGACCCAGGTAGAAGGAGTTGCCCGATTAGATGATAGATTACTTGTTTTACTGGATACAAAAAAGCTAATTCCTTCTGAAGACCAGAGCCTTTTTGAAGAAGAAATAGTAGAGTTTCATGATGAAGGTGATAAAGTTGAGGTCGTTAAAAAACTGAGTGGAATAGGTGGAGAAATGACTGTCAGAGAGGTCATTGACCCTGTAAAGTTTTATGAAGAAAAAGGTGTTTCTAAAGATGATCCAAGATATATTCTTCTTGAAGAAATAACCAATTTTATGAATATGGTTGCGCAGGGAGATTATGAGCAGGCAAATAAAGTAATGAATAACATAATTCAGAAAAGTCAGAGTGATTTATTTAAAGAAGTGGGAAAAGTAGCGAGGAAACTACATGACTCTTTAAAAAGTTTCAGAGAAGCACTTGATCCAAAATTAAAGGAAATAGCTACTGAAAGAATGCCAAGAGCAGTTGATCAGTTACAGATGGTCATTGATAAAACAGAAGAAGCAGCTAATAAAACAATGGAAATTGTTGAAAAATATATTTTAAAAATGGATGATGTAGCAAACCATATAAGACAGATACAAGGACCTTCTGAAAGTATAGAATTTCTCAGGAATTTTAAAAACTCTCTTGAAGATGACTTGACAGAGATACTCACAACTCAATCATTTCAGGATTTAACAGGACAGGTTCTTAAAAAGGTGATTACTCTTGTAGGTGACCTTGAAGTAGAACTTGTTCGTCTTATAACTACTTTTGGATTGAAGATTGAGGAGAAAGAAATGGCGAAAAAAGAAGTTGAAAAAGTATCACAGGAAGATGTTGATGACTTACTTAAAGAATTTGGTTTTTAAGGGGCATATATGATTAAAGTTTTAGTTGTAGATGATTCAGCCTTTATGAGAAAAGCTATTACTTCAATGCTTCAGGAAGACCCTGAAATAAAAGTAATCGGTACAGCAAGGGACGGAGTTGAGGCTGTCCAGATGGTTCAGGAATTTAGACCAGATATTGTAACAATGGATGTTGAAATGCCAAGAATGGATGGCATAACCGCATTAAAAGAGATAATGAATAAATGTCCTGTTCCTGTAATCATGGTAAGTTCTCTTACAACTGAAGGTGCGAAGGTAACTCTTGAAGCACTTGAACTTGGTGCAGTTGATTTTATACCTAAAAATCTTGCTGAGCTTTCAGTGAATATTATCAAGATTAAAGGAATGCTAATTGATAAAATTAAAACAATTGGCAGAAGAGGAATTGTAAAAAGAAAGCCTCCAGTTAAAACTGCTGAAACAAAAATAGAAGTTCCTAAGGTTGAAATACCAAAGACAAGGGTAACAACAGAAAGAAAAGTAGGAATTATTTCTATAGGCACGTCTACAGGAGGACCTAAAGCTCTTCAGGAAATTATTCCAAAACTGCCAAAAGACTTTCCAGTTCCTATTGTAATTGCCCAGCATATGCCACCTAATTTTACAAAACCTTTTGCTGAAAGGCTTGACCAGTTGAGTCAACTTTCAGTAAAAGAGGCTGAAGAGGGTGAAACTGTAAAACCTGGTATTGTATACGTAGCTCCTGGGAGAGGACATATGAGACTTAAAAGAAGAGGGATTGAGACTTTTATTTCTGTTTCAGAGGATAAAGAAGAGTTTATATATCGTCCAAGTGTTGATGTTTTGATGGCATCTGTAGCAGAATGTTATCCAGGCAGGAGTCTCGGAGTAATACTCACGGGAATGGGTAATGATGGAGCAAAAGGATGTAAAAAAATAAAGGAAACAGGTGGAAGAATATTTGCTCAAAATGAAGAAACTTGTGTAGTATATGGTATGCCTCGTGCTGTTGTTGAAGCAGGAATAGCTGATAAAGTTATTCCTCTTGAAGAAATGGCAGGAGAAATAATAAACGCTGTATAGGAGACATTTTTGCAGGAAGAAATAATAGAAAGAATAGTTTTTAGAACTGTTGATATCCCTTCATTGCCTCCTATTGCCATGAAAGTTATGAACCTTATTCAAGATAATTATGCATCTTTAAAAGCTCTTGAGGAAATAATCTCCCGTGATCAAGGATTTACAACAAGACTTTTAAGAATAGCAAACTCTCCTTATTATGGTCGTGATAGAAAAATTGAAGATATCCCTCAGGCATTACTCCTTATAGGTTTTGAAACTCTTAAATCACTGGTTATTGCAACTTCATTAAGAGATTTACACAGACGTTTTGGAATATTTGAGCAGAGACTCTGGGAACACAGTCTCGGAGTAGCTCTTTGTTCAAGTTTACTGGCTATGGTAACTCATATGGCAACCACAGATGAGGCTTTAGTCTGCGGGTTAATTCATGATGTTGGTAAAACAGTTATAAACAATGCCATGCCAGAACTGTATATTCAAATATACGAAAGAATATACAAAGAAGGACGACTACTAATAGAGCTTGAGGATGAAACACTGGGATTTAATCATACAATCATAGGTAATCTTATTGCGAAGAAATGGAAACTTCCTGAAAAATTGGAAATGGTAATAACATATCATCATACATATCCATATCCAGACTATGAAGACCAGGCATTTGCTGACATATGTAATATTGTAAGAGTTGCAGACCAGATATGTCTCAATCTTGGAATAGGTTTAAAAGAGTCTTTTATAACTAAAATAGACTATGAATCTCTTGGTATGACAGAAGATGCACTAAATGAGCTTGTAGGACTATTTAAAATAAAATTTGAAAAACAGAAAGAATTTTTATTGAGTTAAATGGCTGCAGAAGAAAGAATAGACCCATTAGGTCCTTACAGAGGGATTAGACCTGTAAAAGAAGGTTCTGTTTTTGCAAAGTACAAAGTTAGAAAAAAATTTAAAAAAACCGAAGAAAAATCTGAAAAAGAAACCTTATCTTCAGAAAAAGAGTCCTCAGAACACAAAATAGATATAGAAGCATAAAATTCCATTCAGGAAAAAATTTCCTACTACAGCAAGATTTGCTTTAAAGAAAAACAAGAAATCTCAACAATTTTGTATTGGCATAACCATTGCATTAATATTTGTTTTTAGGAGGAGGTAAGGATGTATAAAGGAATTTACATAACAATGACTGGAATGAGCATGAGAGAGAATGAACTTTCTTCCATTTCCAACAATCTTGCCAATATTAATACAACGGGTTATAAAAAGCAGAGCTTTGCAAGCAGGCTTTATCCTCTTCTTTCAGGAAAGCCTTCTCAGTCAAATGTTATATATCAGGATGCAAGAGTTCAAACCTATTTTGGCACTCAATACATTGACACATCTCAGGGTGCTTTAAAACAAACTCATAATCCATTTGACATTGGTATTCAGGGAGAAGGATTTTTTGTAGTAAGACAGGGGAACAAAATTTTATATACCAGAGAAGGTTCATTTACAAGAGACAAAGATAATTATCTTGTGACGCAGACAGGGTTAAGAGTTCTTGATGAAAATAATAATCCAATAATAATAGATGGAACAAAAATAGAGTACGGTAAAGATGGAACTATATTAGTTGATGGAAATCCTATTGGACGAATTAAACTTGTAAAACTGAATAATCTCAGACATGTTGGACAGTCTCTTTATGAAGGAGTAGAAGCAGGGCAAGCAAATGGGCAGATTTTACAGGGCTGGATAGAAAATTCAAATGTAAATCCAATGAGTGAAATGGTTCAAATGATTCAGGCTATAAGAAATTTTGATTTCACCCAGAGGGTAACAACCAATTTTTCTGAGCTTGCACAAAGAGCTGTAAGCGAAATTGCAAGAATATAAAGGAGGTAACGCATGTTAAGATCACTTTTTACAGCATCAACTGGCATGTATGCTCAGCAGCTAAATTTAGATGTTATTTCACATAATCTTGCAAATGTTAATACCACAGGATTCAAAAAAGGAAGGGCAGAGTTTCAGGATTTGCTTTATCAGAATGTTATTAATCCGGGAGCTCCCTCTGATGATGGAACTCAGTATCCTTCAGGAATTCAGGTTGGACTTGGTGTAAGACCTGTTGCTGTTGCAAAGTTTTTTACTCCAGGTGATCTTATAAATACAGGGAATGATCTGGATTTGGCGATTGATGGAGATGGATTTTTCCAGGTAACTCTTCCTGATGGGACAATTGCTTATACAAGAGCAGGAAACTTTAGAATTGATAAAGATGGAAGGATTGTAACAAATGACGGATATCCGATAGAACCCGGAATTACAGTTCCTGCTGATGCAACGAAAATAACATTTGGTGCTGATGGAACTGTTACAGTGCTTCAACCAGGAACAGTTGCACCTGTTCAGATCGGAACAGTTGAACTTGCAAGATTTATAAATCCAGGTGGGTTACAGGCAATCGGAAGAAATCTTTTTCTTGAAACAGATGCATCGGGCACTCCAACAACAGGAACTCCTGGAACTGAGGGAAGAGGAAAAATTGTACAGGGTTTTTTGGAAATGTCCAATGTAAACATTGTTGAAGAGCTTGCTAATATGATAATTGCTCAAAGAGCTTTTGATATTAACTCTAAGGCGGTGCAAACATCTGATGAAATGTTGCAAACAGTAGCAGCACTTAAGAGGTAATTAGAAGTCATAGGAGAATTATATGAAACAGATAAAGGCAAAAATTTTTAATAATTTTGTGCTTCTGATTGTCTTTTGTTTAACATTTCTTTTTATTTCCTCAAGTTTTGCTTTTGATACGGCTTTTTTAGCAAATCTTCTTTCAAATGAGATAAAGAAATCACCTATTGCTACAGAAGTGCAGGTTGGGCAGATAAAATTTATAGGATACGAACCCCATGAAAATTGTAATCCCGAGAATCTAAAAATCAGGGAAATTAAAAGACCAAATGCAGCAGAATTCACTTTTAAATGTGGAAACAGACAATACAGAGCAATTGCAAACTACGAAGTTTTAACAAGAGTTTATATTACTCAAATACCTCTAAAAAGAGGAGAAGTAATTACTGAAGAAAAAATAATGGAAATAAAACAACCTTTAAGTAGACTTCCTGTAGGAGCAATTACAGATAAAAATTTACTAATAGGAAAAGTTGTAAAAAGGAGTCTTACCAGAGGTTTAATCATTAAAGAAGATTATCTTTATTCTGGCATGCCTGTAAAAAAAGGAAGTAAAGTAGATGTAATAATAAATACAGGTCAGGTCATGATAATGACAGAAGGTGTTTTGAAATCTGACGCAGTAGTTGGGGGAAATGCTCGTGTACAATGTTTTCAAACTGGCAAGGAAATTGTTGGTAAATTAGTAGGTAAAGACAAAGTGAGGGTATCATTATGAGAAAATTAATTTTAATAAGCCTTTGTATATTTTTTCTTGCATCCTGTTCAGAACTTCAGGAAGTAAGAGACATTAAAAATGCAGGAATGCCACCAAAATACTATCCTGAGCCTCCTCAAACTCAGGTAGCCAGTGAGGGTTCTTTATGGAGGAACAAGGCTTCTCTTTATGAAGATAAAAAAGCCCGCAGAGTAAATGACCTTGTAACAATTTTAATAAACGAATCAACTTCAGCTCAGAAAACTGCATCAACCACTGCATCAAGGGATTCATCAACAAACTATGGTCTTGATACATTTTTTGGCATGAATACAGATTTTAATATTCACAATCTTCCACTGATAAATGGTTTTTATAAAGCAGGAAATGTTTTTTCTCCATCAGTTAAAGGTTCGGCAACAAGTGATTTTAAAGGAGATGGTGATACTGCAAGAACAGGCAAAATTACTGGAACAATCACAGCCAAGGTGGTTGAAGTTTTACCAAATGGAAATCTTGTTATTGAATCCAGAAAAGAGGTAATTGTTAATAATGAAAAGGAAATACTTGTTCTCAGAGGCATAATAAGACCTGATGATATAAGTCAGAGCAATACTATATTGAGTCAGTATGTTGCAGATGCGCAGATATATCTTGTGGGAGAAGGCACACTTGGAGATAAACAGTCTCAGGGTTGGCTTGTGAGATTTCTTGACAAAATATGGCCCTTTTAGAGGAGGTTGGATATGAGAAACAATAAAATCATTCTGGGTAATTATAAAGTTATTCTGAGCAATTATAAAGTCATTTTGAGCGATTATCATGTTATTCTGACTAAATACAATGTCATTCTGAGCGTAGCGAAGAATCTCCTCTTTATATTTTTCTTGATACTATCTTTTGCAACTACCTCTCATGCAGAGAGAATAAAGGATATTGCCAGCTGGTCAGGAATTAGAGAAAACCAACTTGTAGGTTATGGTCTTGTTGTTGGATTAAACGGAACAGGCGATAAGGATGGAACATATCTTTATCAGCCAATTGCAAATATGTTGAGCAGAATGGGAATTACAGTGAATGTGAAAGATTTGAAGGGCAAAGTTAAGAATGTTGCAGCAGTTATGGTTACTGCTAAACTGCCAACCAATGTGAAACCGGGGACAAAAATAGATGTACAGGTTTCATCAATAGGTGATGCCAAATCTCTTCAGGGAGGAACTTTGCTGCTTACACCTCTTACAGGACCTGATGGAGAAGTATATGCTTTAGCGCAGGGACCTATTTCAATTGGAGGGTTTATAGCTGCTGGAAGAGCAGCTCAGGCTATAAAAAATCATCAAAATGTCGGCTCTATTCCTGAAGGAGCTATTGTAGAAAAAGCAGTTCCTGTTAATCTGAATGCAAAGAGTGAGCTTCAGCTTCTTCTACAGTTTCCAGATATAACTACCGCCAAAAATATAGCTGAAAAAATAAACGAGATTTATAAAGCAGGAATTGCAAAAGCTTTGGACCCAACAACAATTTCAATTAATATCCCATCAACTTATAGAGGAAATGTGCTTGATTTTATGGCTGAAGTTGAAAAAATTGAAGTTTCTACTGATTTACCTGCCCGTGTAGTTATAAATGAAAGAACAGGCACGGTTGTTATAGGCTCTCATGTAAAAATATCACCTGCAGCACTTGCTCATGGTGGTTTGACAATTACAATAAAAGAAACCCCTGAAGTGATTCAACCACCTCCTCTGTCTCCAAGAGGAGCTGTAACAGAGACTGTTCCCAGAACTGAGCTTAAAGTAGAGGAAAAACAGGCATCTCTTGTTGAAGTACAGGGTTCAACAGTTGGAGAACTTGTCAGAGCATTAAATACATTGGGAGTAACTCCGAAGGATTTAATCTCTATACTTCAGGCACTTAAAACATCAGGCGCTTTAAAAGCTGATCTGGTGATAATGTGAGGCAACAGTGATAAACAAAGTTAACACACAGACACTTAATACTTCTACAGATACAAAGGAGCTTTCAAAAAAGATAGAGACGATTTTCCTTACTGAATTATTAAAAGTTATGTTTGCGAATACATCTTTTTCTGAAGGCAAAACAACATCCACTTACATGACAGCTATTCTCCCTCAAATAGCAGAAATGATGTCTGAAAGAGATATAGGAATTGGAAGATTTTTAACTGAAAATGCTAATTTTTTAAATAGCATTTCAAAAAATCAAAAAATTGAACTGAAGCCTTCTTTAGACAATCAGGAAGAACAGAGAAAATTTAATCTGCCCAATAAAATCTCTTTACCTGCATCAGGCAAAATAACTTCACCTTTTGGTTTAAGAACTGACCCAATAGATGGAAAACTCAGACACCATAATGGAATAGATATAGCAGTTCCTGAAGGAACAGAAATTAAACCTGTTTTATCTGGAAAGGTTGTTTATTCTGGTTACAGTAATGGATATGGAAATTGTGTTATAGTTGAGCATGAAAATGGAATACAAACAATTTATGCTCATAATTCAAAAAATCTTGTAAAAGTTGGCGATACTGTTACAGCAGATACAGTTATAGCTCTATCCGGTTCTACAGGACGAACAACAGGCCCGCATTTGCATTTTGAGGTGCGAAAAGATGGCAAACCTGTAAACCCTGTAGCTATGTTAAATAGTTTAGAAAAATCGCCGATTTCATAAGTAAAAATACAAAGGAGGTGTTTTAAATGATAGGAGGACCGATAAAAATAGATGGTGTAGCACCAAATACGCAGATAGCTCCAGAGAAATCTCATAGCAAAGCTTCTGAAAGAAGCGAAGAAGTGCTTACAAAAGATCAGGTTACAGTATCTGAGGCAGCTAAAAATATCGCAAGACTTATGGTAGAAGTAAGCAATATCCCAGATATAAGGGCAGATAAAGTAGAAGAATTGAAAAATGCTATAAATTCAGGTACATACGAAGTTAAAGGAAATGAAATTGCTGGGAAAATAATTAAGGAGGCTTTAATTGATAAGCTTGCATAAAGAGCTTACAAAAATTCTCAATGAAGAGAAGGCTCTCCTTGAAATCCTATTCAAAATAGTATCTGAAGAAAGAGACGCTATTGTTGGACTTAATTCTGTAGAGCTTGAAAAAATTTTAAGGGAAAAGGAACAGACTCTTATTAAACTTTCTTTGTGGGAAGAAGAAAGAGCAAAACTTCTTGCAAAAAACGGTTTAGAAAATACTACACTTTCTGAAATTTTGAATATGAACAATGACTCTCCTGAATTGATACAGTTAAAGGAACTTTACTATAGCATGAAAACTTTACTTAATGCAATTTCTGAGATTCAAAGAATAAATGAGCAACTTATTGACCGTTCTATTATGCACATTGGAACAGCAATAAAATTTCTTGAAACTTTTGGTATAAATGCAAAACAAAGCCTTTCAAAGGAGGCATAGATGAGCCTTACTGCTCTCTTTGATATTGGAAAAACAGGAGTGCTTACTTATCAGAAAGCCCTTGAGGTTGTATCACATAATATATCAAATGCAGCTACAGAAGGATATACAAGGCAGGATGTAATTTTTCAAAATATGAGCTCAGGTATTTTGAGTCTCTCAGGAGTTACTGGAAGAGGAGTAAAGCTTGAAGATATCCGCCGAATGTATGACTCCTTCATAGACCTTCAGCTTAAAACAGAGAGTTCTAATCTTGCTTACTGGGATGTAGTATACAATGGAATGCTCAGATTGGAGAATATCTTTAATGATGCCTCTGAAACTGCTTTTAGTAATTCAATAAATGATTTTTTTAATGCCTGGCAGGAATTAAGCCAAAATCCTTCTGGAACAGCAGAGAGAACACTTCTTCTTGATAAGGCAAATTATCTTACTAAAAGATTAAATCTTTCCTATAAATCTCTCATTGATGAAAGACAGGAAATTTATAAAGATACACAAAGTCTTGTTAATCAGGTAAACAACTATCTTGATCAAATCAATGAACTGAATGAAAAGATTGCTGCAAGCCCTGGTTCGCTTGATGCCAAAGACCAGAGAGACAATCTTGTAAAGCAGCTCAATGACATTGTTCAAATCACTTACTTTGAAGACAATTCAGGTAGATACTCTATTCTGCTTGGTGGAATGCCTCTTGTTGATGGAGGCAAGGTTTACCATTTGAGTACAGCCCTTGACAGTAAACAAAACATGCAGTTTAGCCTTGAAACTGTTTCAGGAAGCATAGATGTTACACGATTAATTCAGGGAGGAAAACTCAAAGCAGAGATAGACTTGAGAGATGAGACAATCCCTGAATATATGGAGAAGCTTAATATGCTTGTTTTTGACCTCACCGAGGCAATAAATGCTCAGCACAGACAGGGTTACGGGCTTGATGGAACAACGGGAAATAATTTTTTCAGTCAGCTTTATGATTTAACTGTGTCATCTCCTTCTTCTCCAACATCTCCATATTCAGACATATCTTTTAAAATAAATAATGTAAATACAAATACCTATGATGAGTATCAAGTTGAGTTTGATGGGAGTGCTGTACCTCCGGCGTGGACTGTTACAGATAATACAACTTCTTCATCTATAACTCCTACAGTAACTTCATGGACAAAAGGAACAGATACTTACTATAAATTAAGTTTTAATGACATAGAAGTGACAATAAAAAATCCAGATAATACTCTTGATTTTACCTTTCAAATAAAGCAACATTCAGGTTTATTATTTAATGTTGAAATAACAGATACTCAAAAGATTGCAGCCGCAGCAGCTAATCCTACCACGACCAGTGGAGAAATGGATAATGAGAATGCAAGGGCAATATATTCTCTTTTAGACAGTGAAATCATTGGTAATTCAACTCCAATAGATTTTTACAGGGCAATTGTTTCTGAAGTTGGAGTTTATTCCTCAAGTGCACAAACACAGAAAAGTTTTCAACAGTCTCTTGTTGAGGAAATTGAAAAAAGAAGACAGGATGTATCTGGTGTAAGCCTTGATGAAGAGGCAGTTAATCTCATAAAGTATCAAAAAATGTATGAAGCTTCGGCAAGAGTAATAAAAGTTGCTGATGAAATACTTGCAACACTTTTTGATATGGTGAGCTAAAGAGAGGGTTTTAGTCCTCTCTAAGTGAAAGGGGGTAAAAGATGAAGGTTACAACAGGTTTCTTTTATAAGACATTTATAAATGATATGAATACGCAGATAGAAGCAATGTATAAAGCTCAAAAACAGCTTACTACAGGCAAAAGAGTTCTTTCTCCCAGTGATGACCCTGTTGCTATTTCAAGAATTGTTAAATACAAAACAGAACTTTCTGCTCTTGACGAATATTCAAGAGTAATTGATACTGCTAAAATTTATAATTCTTCGCTTGAGACAGCAATAAATGATCTGAAAAACATGGCAATAAAGGCAAAACAGTATGCAGTTAATGGCTCAACTGATACACTTTCTGCTACAGATAGACTTGCCCTGGCACAGGAAGTAGATACTCTAATTCAACGCAGTATTGAAACAATAAATACAAAAGTATCAGGCAGGTATATATTTGGAGGTTATAAAGCTGATACTCCCCCTGTTAATTCAACAACAGGTCTTTATCAATCTGATACAAATCTTCAGTATCTTGATATAAGCTTTTTCCTTGACGTGGCAGTGAATTTGCCAGCAACAGAGTTTTTTACTTATCAAGTTGATCCAACTGATCCTTATGGAAATATAAAGGTTTTTACCCCCTATAATCAGACAGTTACAACCTCAGGAACACAATTACATGATGCTGACCCTCTTTCTGCTTTGCTTATGCCTCAGCCTTCAGGAGGAGCAATAACTGATCCAACAGCAGGATTCACAACTAATGGAGGAACTCTTACGATTCAACTTGGTGATAATGAATCAGTATCAGTTACAATTTCTTCAGGGGCGTCTCTTAATGATGTAAGAGACGCTATAAACTCTCAAGCAGGTGATTATGTAAAGGCATGGGTTGTGAATGTAGGAACCTCTGGTTCTCCTGATTACAGGCTTGTTATAAATAGTGTGCCTAACGGAAAGTCTGATAAAATAAGAATTCAGGTGAGCACCACAGACGCTGCTAATACAGGGCTTAATCTTTTATCCTATAATCCTGATTCTGGCTCATCAAATATGAGCCTTCTTTCTGCTTTGCTTATGCCTCAGCCTTCAGGAGGAGCAATAACTGATCCAACAGCAGGATTCACAACTAATGGAGGAACTCTTACGATTCAACTTGGTGATAATGAATCAGTATCAGTTACAATT
>NZ_BJKS01000007.1:0-92589 GCF_006538445.1 Thermodesulfovibrio sp. Kuro-1
TAAAGCTTCAAGTGCTTGCATATACCTTCTCACTGGTTCAGTTGTTTCATCTGAACCATGTGGGATATAAAGTCCTCAAAACACTGCATAACAGTTACCCCAATACTTTTGTTTCATCTGAACCATGTGGGATATAAAGTGAATATACTTCAATTCCACATCCACCTCCAAATCCAGTTTCATCTGAACCATGTGGGATATAAAGACCGGGAGTATGCTGCAGTATCTTTACTATTTCTTCCTGTTTCATCTGAACCATGTGGGATATAAAGTCTTGGAAAGATCTGAGGTTTAATTAAACCTCAGAGAGTTTCATCTGAACCATGTGGGATATAAAGTGAGAAAAAGATTAAAAAATCTTGATTAAAACTCTACGTTTCATCTGAACCATGTGGGATATAAAGTCTGATTTGATTATTTCTTTGTTAGGACATAACAATGTTGCATCTGAACCATGTGGGATATAAAGAAACGTTTGCTTAATTTGAGTGAATACATAATAAGAGTTTCATCTGAACCATGTGGGATATAAAGACAGCAGGTATACAATCATACCAATTAGTTCCATCTGGGTTTCATCTGAACCATGTGGGATATAAAGCTGTGTTAACTTTTTTGAATTCCACGTTCTTTAAATGTTTCATCTGAACCATGTGGGATATAAAGGGGGTGAGCAATTTTACAGTATTTGTAAACTCATTATAATTTCTTATCTGAGACATGTTAGAGCCTTCTTTGACTGCGATTTAGACGAAGAATCTCCTCCTCTGTTAGGGGACTCTTGCAAGTCAGTTTCATCAAGGAAAGCCCTCGGGGTGACCCTTGCAATTAAGATTCCTTGATATTATAAGCCTCCTTCGGAACAACAACTATCAATTGCGAACCATTTTGTTTTATTTAAAAATTTTCTTGAAAGTGTCTTTAAGTTCATTTACTGCCTTTTCAAAGACGTTTCCCTCTGTGTTTTCAGAACCCTGACCCTGAGTTTTCTGCTCATCTATTTTTTTCAAATTTTCGTTGTTAAAATTCGCCTCTATGGGTTTATTTTTCGGCTGTTTTTCTTCCATTTTCTGTAATGCTTCTTCTGCTTCTTTGAAATCTATCAGAGCAGGTGCAATTAATTCACGATTGTACTCAAGTTTTTTAGCATCATGGTCTGGATTTAATGATTGTGCTGACCTTCTTGCAGGATCTTTAACTTCCCATTCATCATATTCTCTCTTTGTTTTTATTTTCTGGGTTGCATCAAAGGCTGCCTTTGCCCATTTCGCTGCCTTTTGCTGTCTTGGTGTAAGTTTTAGGAAAACTTCTTTACTTGTGAGATGGTCTAACCACTTACCACCAAGATAGTTGTTTAAATCATAAAACAGTCCTTCGTAGTCTTCTTTCCCTAATTTACAAAGAATTCCCGTTATGTTTAAAAACTCATCGGCATACTTTCCATAAACAGGAAATCTCTTTATATAATCAAGCATTACAAACTGATCAGCATTTTGTGCCTCTAAGGCACAAACAAGGCTCACCATAAAATGCTCAGGCGTATCCTTTGAGACAACTGCAAGGGCATCTGATTGGACTAAACTTTCATCAATTCCTCCTAAATCTCTACCTTCTTCATCTGTTAAAACCAACTCACCCACTATTCTGTAATTGTGAATGCCATCACTCATCATTTTTACTGCAGGATAGGCATATTTGGTTATGTTGTAAACTGTCTCCTCACCTGAACTGTAAGACAACACTGTAAGAACATTGTTTCCACCTGAAGATGCCATTACAGGTGTTATTTTTGTTATTCCATTAAAGACCATATCTGCTGGTAAATCAGGCGTTTTATTTACCCATTGAGGTTTAAGTCTTACTCCAACGATTTGTCCATTCCAAACTTTACGTGAGGCACTGCTAAAGTAAAGCCCAAGATTTAACTTAGGAAAATACTTGCTTACCAAAGAAAGTGTAAAGGGGTGTCTGTCTCCGTATGCACCCTGCACTGCTTTAATTTTATCAAAGGCAAGACCTAAACCAACATTGACTGTTGCAATGTCTCTTTCCTCCCCTGTGCTTACTTTTATTTCATACTTCTTCGGTTGTGTAACTTTACCACCATTGTAATAAAAAAGTGCCTCTGCAATGCCTTTACTGTCTGATTTAGTCTCTATAGTAACCCCTTTTTTATCGCCTATAACTAAATAAGCGTCTTTAGGACTCTTAACTATGTGAAATGTTACAGGTGTATTTGGCTTTGTCTCTGCTATTATTTTTGCAGGAAGTTTGTTAGTTGCAGGTAGATAGGCAATGCTCCACAGGTCATCACCTGCAGCAGAAGGCATTGCGATTACTCTAACCTTTGGAGATTCCTGTTTTGGTTGTTCTTTTTGAGCTTCTTTTGGTTTTTCAACAGGCTGTTCAATAGGAACACTTTTGCCCATTAATTTGGCAACTGCTGATTCACCAAGTTTTTTTAGTGTATCAATATCATATGCAGTAATCTCTATAAAAACATTAGCATAACTCCAAAGACCTACATAAATATTGTAAAACTTTTGTCCACCAGCCATAGCACATTGTTTATATATGTAATAATTTGACTTAAAAGGAATGGGAGATATTTTATCTGGATTTGCATAAAAATCACATTTATTGTGTTCGTCTGGCAGATTAGATTCTACAAACAAATGAGGACAGTTACCACCTGAGCAAACATTTCTTATTTTTTTGTCAATAATTTTTAAATATGTATAGGTATTGGGATGAACTTTTTTCCCACCAAAATATTTCTGAGCATTCTCCCACGAAACTATATAATAATCAAGCGTTACTAATTTTCCTTTTATTTGCCATTCAAAGTGAAGTTTTTTGCCATACTCTTGTTCATCGCTCTTTCTTGATAGCCCCCCTTTAGTTGTAGCCTTTAATTCTGTGATAGCCCCTCCATAAAATTTAAAGGATACAGGTTTAAAATTAAGAAGTTCTCTTGGCACCATATCAGAAACAAGAGGAGGATTGTACTCATCAAGAGACTTTTCAAAATAAGGAGTTTGCGACTGAGCAGTAAGTAATTGAGGAATTAAAATTAAAAAGATTGAAAGAAAATAAAAATACGTTCGCATTTTTTCTCCTTCTTCGTCAATTTAAAACCATATTTTGTATTCAAATTCATAGCCATTCTGTTGCGATATCTGCTTTATCTTTTCCCTAATTACCTTAAAATCAAACTTGTAATTGTATTTCTGCCCAAAAAGATTTGACTGTTCCTCAATGGTCTCCTCTATTGGTGTGCCAAAGCCCTGTTTGGTTTTGTATTTCTTGAAAGTAAACCCTGAGCTCATCTCATCATCACCTGCGGAAGAGGAAACCCCAAACCCTGTTTCTTTAAGCATCTCGGAAAAAATAAACTTTCTATAGATATCATCAATTTTGAATTTGATTATATACATGAGTTTTTTCCTTGAAAGAAAAGATTTTCTTTCTGCTATAACTGTCTCAAATTTATATGTATCCTTCTTTTCTTCCAAACTGCCATCATAATTCTGTAATAATTTTTTTATTTCATCAATAAGCATTTTTCCTCCCCCTGAAGTTAAAGTATTTGGCTGTTTGATTTTGTAAAAAATAAGGAGACTCTTCGGCTAAAGCCTCATAATGAAAGAAAAGGGAAATGTCATTCTGAGCTATAGGCGAAGGGTTTGCGAAGAATCTCCTCCATGTTCATTATTTTTTTCCGCCCAGATCACATGAAGCAAAGGGTTTTTTAGGGTCTTTAACACAATTTTGCTGAATGGTTTTATTCTGATTCTGATTTTGTGTGTGTGTCATCTGTCTATTCTGGTTTTGCTGTGCTGGATTTCCTCCCATATCCTGAATCACCAGATTAGGAGCGATTTTTTCTGTCTGTTTTTGTTGCTGAGGCTGCTGTTGATTGCTGCTCTGAGGTACAGGTTTTTTCCCTGTGAGAATGTCTCTCATTTATTCTGGAGATACCATTTTAGGTTGATTTTGACTATTTGCCTTTTCTTCCTCAGAGCGAGGTTTTGAAACAAATATAGAATTCATCTTCTTTGGGTCTGTTTTTGTTTTGATAACATCTGGTTTGGTGGGAGTGTTTTGAATTGTAACGGATTTGTTTTCTGGAGTAGTTTGAGCTTGTGGATTAGTTTTTTGTTGAGGTAAATTCGGATTTTGACTGGAAGTAGTGTTCTTTTTGAGATTTGCAGGGCATTTGTCATATATACACTTAATCATATCACTTACGCTTGTAGAAGGTTTCTGAGAGGGAGATTTTGAAAAATCCTTCATCTGGAATGCCTGAGACTGTTGTTGATTCCCTTGAGCATGTGCATCAAACACGGCAACCCATAGAAAAATAAAAACCGTCAATGTGAGTGTTAATACTGAGAGTTGTTTTGTCATGGTTTTTCTCCTTTCTTTAAATTGATAATATATCAGCATTTTCTCAATAAAATTTTACAATATTTTACAATCTCTGTCACGATTATCACATACCCACCATAACCTATGCTCGAAGTTTACAGCCAAAGTATTACACATACTTTACTTTCTTTCCAGTAATGAAAATTTCCTCAATTACATCTGTTATCACAAACTTTTCCCAACTCTCTCCAGCAAACTCTGTAACTTCAGCACAGTAAGGGCAGATATATCTCTTTCCTTCCTTAACTGGCTCTGCTGCACAGAGTTTTTTAATAGCCTCTCCTTTGAAGTTAACTGCGTAAGCCTCAAAGGAGACTGAGATGAAGATAAAAATAAACATAATTATAATCAATCGTGTCTTCATATTCAAAGTATATAAAAACTTTTTTTATTCATCAAGGTAAAAATACCCTTCTTGTTCAGAAAAATCTATTTTCTATAATTCCGAGTCAGAGTACTCCCTGCGATTTAGGAGAAAAGCCTTCTCGTCTTTTCCTTTTTGAACAACAGGAGAGATTCCTCGCATTCCTTGCGAGTGCTTGGAACGATAAAAAGCATGTCATTCTGATGCTGAGCAACAAGGGAGAAAACTTTTCTTCCATTTATCTATTTTATTTAATTGGCGGAATATTCTATGATGCGTTGGATACCCATCTTCCTTATAATTTATACATAGTTACCTTCTATTTGCAAAGGAAAAGATAATAGGGTATAATCCAAAAACAGAGATATGAAGAACGGAAATGCCAGACCAAGTCTTAACTAATACAATTTATTTTATTCTTCTTCTCCCTTTTTCTATCATTGCCGCTGTTATGGTGTATCTTATTACCTATAACGAGTATATGCACCACTACACAACAAAAAAAGAGCCAAGAAAGATAGCCCTTGAAACGGCAATTTTTACTTTTGTTTTCTTTATTGTTGTGGGATTCTTTATCGTCTATGTATTGATAAATTGGATAGAAAAATAATGATTGCACTGCACCTCATTTTTGAGGATGCTTTTTAGCATTCCAATTTGTGCAGCCTTATGCAACATGTCTTAGCTGTTCCTTATTTTCATTCATGCCTCTCTTCTGCTTATGCAAAAAGTTTAACCTCTACTAATTGACTGTGTCCACTTTCTATGAGGTTTAGTATAGGGAGCAGATTTAAAGACAGTTCAAGAACTATAGGGGCACATAACCTTAGCAATGATTCTAAGATATTCTCACCATAAAAAAGCAGTAAAACTACTTGATAAAAAGTTTTATCACATTGGTTTATCACAGTAGATGGAGATACTCTGTAAACCCTTGAAAATATTGGCGGGGTGGACGGGACTTGAACCCGCGGCCTCTTGCGTGACAGGCAAGCGTTCTAACCGTGCTGAACTACCACCCCACTTAGTCACATGGGCGGAACAGGTTTCGAACCTGTGGCCTCAGCCTTGTAAGGGCTGCGCTCTCCCATCTGAGCTATCCGCCCGTATTCTTTAAACTACTATAATATTTAAGAATTTGTCAAGAAATTAAGGAAAATCATTGCATTATGAACTATCTGAGAGAAACTTTAAAAATTTTAACTGGAGTTTCCTTGCCTTTTACTAAAATAGTCCCCAGTTCTTCAACATATATTGAATCCAGATATTCGGAGTCAATTGTTTCTTTCATTCTTTCATAGGTAAACTCAGAAATCAATATTTCGGAATCAAACTGTTTATTTAATTTCTCAAGACGACATGCTAAGTTTACATGGTCACCAATTACTGTATAATCCATTTTTTTCCCTTCTGCTCCAATATTGCCAACAAGAACCTCCCCTGTGCTTATACCAATTCCTATTTTTAATAAAGGTTTATTTTCTGCCTTCCATTTACTGTGTAGATATCTAAGTTTGCTAATCATTTCAATAGCGCATTTTAATGCTTTCTCTGGATGATCATTCTGCGGAAGAGGAGCACCCCAGAAAACCATTATTGCATCACCCATAAATTTATCAAGAGTTCCCTCCCATTTAAAAATAATTTCTGCCATCGTACTGAAATACTCATTAAGAATTTCAACAACTTTTTCCGGAGGGAGTTTTTCAGACAGTGTTGTAAAGTCTCTAATGTCAGAGAATAATACTGTTACTTCTCTTCGTGCTCCTCCAAGTTTAGCCATTGAAGGATTTTTAATAAGTTCATTCACAATCTTTTCAGTAACATAACTTGAAAATATTTTTTTTATTTGTCTTGCCTCCTTTTCAGAGTAAGCATACTTTATTGTGATTGTTGTTAGAAATTGAGTGACTAAATTTCCTGAAATATAAACAATAGAAAGCCATATTCCGTTTTTAAAGAAAACAAATGAGATTGAAAAAACTATTACAAGCAGAGACATCAAAACAATCATGGAGTAACCTGCTTTTAATTTTTTGTAAAACAGAATGCTTATTATTCCTGATAAAAAGATTAATAGCGAAACTAAAAATGAAGAGGCTGGCAAAAGAGTTTTCCCATCAATGATTGCTGCGACAACATTAGCATGTTTTTCAACACCGGGAAGCACTGAGCTTAGTGGAGTAACCCTTAAATCATAAATTCCAACAGCAGTTGCACCAACTATTACAATTTTATTCTCAATATCTTCTTTTTTAACTTTATCTTCAAGGATATCAACAATTGAAATATGTTTAAATGTTTCATTTCCTCCATAATAGGGAATTAAAAATCTCCCCCATGGGTCAGTAGGTATATATCTTTTGCCAAGATAGACTCCTCTGTTAGCATCAATTGCCTGTTTTTCAGGAGGGATGCCAAGATACATAGAGACTGTTTTAAGTGAAAGTGAGGGAATCATATATCCATAATACTCAATGAATAAAACTTCCCATCTTATTGTTCCATCAGGATCAGGAAACATATTAATATGTCCAAATCCTGCTGCATTTTCAGCAAGAATTTTTTGACAGACAAGAACATTTTTGGAAGAAATAGGATGATACCTTTTAAAGTTTTGAGTATTTAAAACAGGAAAGGCTGAAGAAATTATTGTTAACTCTTCTGGGGCATTTTCATTAAAAAAGAAAACAACAGGCAAAATGACATTTCCTGCTTTTGATATGCTATCTGCCAAAACTCTATCATTTTGTTCATGTTCACTTAGTATGATATCAAAGGTAATAACTGCAGCTTCAAGCTCTGAGAGTTTATCAATAACTTTGGCTATTTTATCTCTGCTCCAGGGCCATCTTCCAAATTTTTCAAGAGAAGCCTCATCTATTGCGGCAATAACTACACTTTTTGGAGGAGTTTCCTGACCGCGAAGATGAAAAAATAAATCATATATTTTCATATCAACAAGTTCAAATGGATAGGGTTTTATATAAAAAAGCACCAAGAAAATAATCACAATAAAAACACTGACTATAGTTTCTTTATTTTTTTGTGCTCTGAGTAGTTGTATCAGCTTGTTAATATCCATCAAATTTTTATTGATTCTCTACCCTGAAGAATCTCTATTTTGTAATCCGAATATTTTTTCAATTCTCTTTCAATAGCTTTTTTGTAAAGAGGCTTTATATGAGTTATAAAAATTTTTTCAGGTTTCTGATTGAATAGCTTCAGGTCCTCGAAAAGAAGTCTTGGCGTTAAATGCCCAGTTTTAGTAGCAAGGTCTTTCATTTTATCAGGTAGAGAAACTTCTATAATTAAGGCATTCAATTTTTTATTTAAAAACTTTTTCCATGTATTGATTGCAGGTCCCGTATCTCCTGTATAAAAAAAACTCCTTCCTTCCTTCTCAACAAGAAAGCCAACTGCTGGAACAGTGTGATTCATTCTATAAGCAGTTATTTTATATCCATCTAATAAGATAGATTTTTCTTCATGAATGATTTTCAAATCTAAAATAGAGTTTTTAACATCTGGAATAACTGTAAAATCAGGCCATAGCCTGTAATTAAGTAAATGTTTTTTTATATCATCAATAACTTCCTTTATTGAATAGATATTTATCCTTTTAGATTTACCACTTAAAATTATATTATCAGCAAGAAAAGGAATGTCCCTTATATGGTCTAAATGAGCATGGGTTATGAATATGTGCTCTATTTTCTGTTGAGCAGTAAAACTTAGAGAACTTGTAACACCCCCTGCATCAAAAAGTATTTTATTGTTTAAAAGAAAAGAAGAAAGATGATGACCAGGGATATCAGAGCCTGAAGCTCCAAGAACTCTTATTTTCATAGCTTTTTCATTTTAGTGAATGCTTTCTGGAATGCATCAATAACATGAGGATCAAACTGTGTCCCTGCTTTATTCTGTAATTCCTTCATCGCTTCATTAACTGAAAGAGCTTTTCTGTAAGGTCTGTCGGTGGTCATTGCATCAAAGGTATCAGCTACTGCGATAATTCTTGCAATTAGAGGGATTTCATAGCCTTTTAGCTGGTCAGGATACCCTGAACCACTAAATTCTTCATGATGATGTTTCACACCGGGAATAATATCTTTAAGTTGTTTAACATAATTAAGAATTTCTGCACCATAAATTGTGTGATTTTGTATAATCTTAAACTCCTCATCAGAAAGTTCTTCTTTTTTTAGCAAAATTTCATCTCTTATCCCAATTTTGCCTATATCATGAAGGATAGCTGCGAGTCTTAATTTTTCAATTTCTTTTTTGCTGAGTTCCATCTCAATCCCTATTGCAACACTATAATCCATGACTCTTTTAGTATGACCTCCTGTATAAGGATCTCTTTTTTCAATTGTATCTGCAAGTGCAAAAACAATTGAATAAAAAGTCTCTTTAAGCTCTTCATAAAGTCTTGCATTTTCTATTGCTACAGCAACCTGACTTGCAAGTGCCCTGAGTAGCTCAAGATCATATTCATTAAAAAGTGAGTTTTTTTTATTTATAGCCTGAATTACACCAAGAACTTTATCTTTAATCATTACAGGTAAACAAATCATTGTTTTTGTTTTAAATCCTGATTTTTCATCTGCACCTTTGTAGAATCGGGGGTCCTTCTGGACATCATTTATTATGACTGCCTCTTTGTGTTTTGCAACCCATCCAGCAATACCCTGACCCTTTTTGAGTTTTATCATTTTCACTTTTTCAGCTTTTTCTCCAAGAGCAACATCAAAATAAAGCTCTTCTAATTCTTCATCAAAAAGAAGAAGACTTCCTGCCTCACAATTGACAAGTTTTACTGCTGCCAATGCTGCTTTTTTTCTTATTTCTTCAATTTCAAGGGAGGAATTAATTATTTTAGAGAATTCAAGGAGTTCTTTAAGATGTTCTAACAGAATTTCTTTTTCCATTAGTCTTTATATTTTTCTTTTATTTCAATAATTTTTTCAATATTACTAAGAAAAGTGTCAACAATTTGAGGATCAAAAGCTTTTTCTTTCATAATTTCCATATAATTTATAGCGGCATCAATGCTCCATGACTCTCTATTCCCTTTATCTGTTGTAAGTGTATCAAAGTTATCAACAACACTTACTATTCTTGCCCAGAGAGATATTTCTGTCTCTCTTTTTCCAAAAGGATATCCTTTACCATCCCATCTTTCATGATGTTCAAGAGCTATTATTGCAGCCATTTGAAGAAGTTCACTTTCTTCATCAAAAAGAAGTTCATATCCAATTATTGGATGTTTTTTCATAACTTCCCATTCATCAGGCTCAAGTCTGCCTGATTTTTGAAGAATACTGTCTGGAATTCCAATCTTGCCAATGTCATGCATTGTTGAAGCTAACATAAGCAGTTCACATTTTTCTTCATCTAATCCGAGTTTTTCTGCAAGCAGACTTGAAATAAGTCCGACTCTTAAAAAGTGATTAGGACTTTCTGGATCCTTGTATTCTGCAGCTTTTGAAAGTTTTATAAGTGCTTTTTTATGCACAGATTTGATTTTTTCATAAAGCATCTGGGTTTCAATTGCTGCTGCAGCAAATTCTGCAATAAGCTTCATTAATTTAATGTCCACACTGTTAAAATCATCCAATTTGTTTATTGCCTGATACACTCCAATTATTCTTCCTCTGGAATCAAAAATTGGTACCGCAAGAATGTTTCTTGTTGTGTAACCCGAAATTTTATCAACTTCGGGATTGAAAAATTTACTTTTATAAGCATCTGATGTGACATAGGTTTTCCCGGTTTTAACAACATATCCTGCTATCCCTGAAGTTATAGGAATTCTAATTTCCTTTACACCATGTGCAAATATTGTATATAGCTCCTTTTTTTGTTCATCTATAAGAAAAAGGCTACAACGGTCAACTTCAATTATATCCTTTGCAAGATTTGAAAGGATACTTATTAGATTATTTAAATTTTTCTCCCTTGATATCTTACCTGCGGCTTTAAGCAAAATTTCAAGCTTGTTCATCAGTCTTCCACCGTAACCCTTAAAACTTCTTCTATACTTGTTATTCCTGCCATTATTTTTCTAATTCCAGAATGTCTCAGTGTAAGCATTCCAAGTTTTATTGCTTCTTTTTTTATTTCATTTGTAGATGCACCTGTTAAAATAAGTTCTCTAATCTCATCCTTTATAGGCATAACTTCATAAAGAGCCACTCTTCCACGATATCCTGTTTGATTGCATTCAGCACATCCCTGGGCTTCATAAATTTTTAAACTATCAAACGATTCTTCAGGAAAACCGAGTTTAAGAAAGGTTTCTTTTGATATTTTTTGCTCTTTTTTACAGCTTTCACACAATTTTCTTACAAGCCTTTGGGCAACAATTAATATGACCGATGAGGCAATTAAAAAAGGTTCTATTCCCATATTTACCAGTCTTGTAATAGTACTTGGTGCATCATTTGTATGAAGCGTGCTCAGGACAAGATGTCCTGTGAGAGCTGCCTTTATTGCTATTTCTGCTGTTTCAAAATCTCTTATCTCTCCGACAAGAATTATATCTGGATCCTGTCTTAAAAATGACCTCAATACCTGAGCAAAGGTTCGTCCAATGTCTTCCTGGACCTGAACCTGTGTAATTCTTGGAAGGGTATACTCAACAGGGTCTTCAACAGTAACAATGTTTACCTCAGGTTTTCTAAGTTTCATGAGAGAAGAATACAGTGTGGTTGTTTTACCAGAGCCAGTTGGTCCTGTAACAAGTATCATTCCATAAGGTTTACTGAGAGCTTCAATAAAAAAATTCAGAGATTCTTCTTCAAAACCAAGCTTTGTAAGGTCAAGCTGGAGCGAGCCTTTTTCAAGAATTCTTAAAACAATTTTCTCACCAAATATTGATGGAAGTGTTGAAACTCTAAAATCAACCTCTTTTTTGCCTATTTTCATCTTTATTCTTCCATCCTGAGGAAGTCTTCTCTCTGAGATATCCATGTTTGCCATGATCTTAATTCTCGTGATAAGAGCACTCTTAAGTTTTGGTGGCAAAGTTAAAATATCATGCAACACTCCATCTATTCTATATCTGATATATATATTGTCTTCAAAAGGTTCTATATGAATATCACTTGCCCTTTTTGAAATTGCATTCACAATTATCTGATTGACGAGCCTTATTAAAGGAGCATCTACTTCAAGAATAGCTTGTTCTTCTTCGGGTTGTGTTATAGACGGTTCCTGAACAGCGCTTTCAACAAGTTCATGAACAGTTTCTTTGCTATAAATTTCGGCTCCTTCTTCTCCAAAAAATTTATTTATTAAATTTTTGAAATCTGAGTCCTTTCCTATGTAAAAAAGAATTTTAAAACCGCTTAAAAAAAACTTAAGTTGTTCTAAAGCTATTTCATTTGCTGGGTCTGTAATTAAAACCCTGATTATATTTCCTTCTCTTAAGAATGGCAATACTTTGTATTTTCTTATTACATCCTCTGGAAGAAGTTTAACTACCAATGGGTCAATTTTATAAGAGTCAATTTTAAATACAGGATAGCCATAAAGTTCGCTCATAGACTCTACCAATTCATCCTCTGTTATGTAGCCCAATTTTATAAGGGCGGCTCCAATTTTTATCCCTTCAATTTTTTGAACTGCTTGTGCATCAATAAGCTGTTTTTCAGAAATTTTACCTTTTTTTAAGAGAAATACTCCTATTGTTAGTCTTTCAGATGTTAATTTTGTTGACATTTTAAGTAATATAGCACAGTATAGAAGTTGTGTCAAAGCTAATTAAAGAGTCTGCTATGTTATACTATTTTTATTAACTACAATAAAGGAGGTTGTGTGGTAAGGGTTAGATTTGCACCAAGTCCTACAGGACATTTACATATTGGAGGAGCAAGAACAGCGCTTTTTAACTGGCTCTTTGCAAGGCATCACAACGGCAAATTTATTTTAAGAATTGAAGATACTGACAGGTCTCGTTCTACGGAAGAATACATTGAATCTATAATTGAGGCAATGAAATGGCTTGGGCTTGACTGGGATGAAGGTCCTTTCAGACAAACTGATAGAATGGAAACATACAAAGCCTATGCTTACAAGCTTCTTGAAGAAGGGAAAGCCTATCGTTGCTATTGCACTCCGGAAGAACTTGAGGAAAGAAGGCAACAGGCAATGAAAGAAGGGAAACCTCCAAGATATGACAGACGTTGTAGAGAGATAAAAGAAACTCTCAATAAGCCCTTTGCCATAAGATTTAAAATGCCCCTTGAGGGTGAAACAGTTGTTGATGACCTTGTAAAAGGTAAAGTTACTTTTAAAAACAGCGAAATTGAAGACCTTGTAATACTAAGAAGTGATGGCACACCAACATATAATTTCTGCGTAGTTGTTGATGACTTTGAAATGGGTATTACCCATGTAATAAGAGGTGAAGACCATCTAAATAATACTCCAAAGCAGATTCACATTTATCATGCTCTTGGCATGAATCCACCCGAGTTTGCCCATATTCCCATGATACTTGGCACTGACAGAGCTCGTTTAAGCAAGCGTCATGGTGCCACATCTGTTCTTTCTTATAGGGATGAGGGATATCTCTCAGAGGCTTTGGTAAACTTTCTTGCAAGGCTGGGCTGGTCTTACGGAGACAAAGAGATATTTACAAGGGAAGAGTTGATTAAATATTTCAATCTTGAACAGGTAGGAAAGGCAAATGCCATATTTAATGCTGAAAAGCTTCTGTGGCTTAACAGCGAATATATAAAATTAACCCCTGAAGAAAAGCTTCTTGAATTTGTGAAACCTTTTTTAATAAAAGAGGGATATTTAAAAGAAGGCGAAACACTGGATAAAGACTGGGCATGTAGAGCTATAAAATCACTCAAAGAAAGATGTAGAACCCTTAAAGAGCTTGCCCATGCCATGAGATACTATCTTCTTGATTATGTTGATATAGAGCCAAAGGCAAAGGAAAAATATATAAACGCTGAGACAATTCCTGTTCTCAGAGAGGTAACAGAAAAACTTGCAGCTCTTGAAGAATTCACTCAGGAAAGAATTGAAAAGATATTTATGGACATTGTAAATGAAAAGGGATTAAAGCTTGGACAAGTTGCACAGCCTGTAAGAGTTGTTATGACAGGTAGCACTGTGAGCCCTGGAATATATGAGGTTTTGGAGATTGTAGGCAAAGAAAAAACCTTAAAGAGATTAAGGAGGGTCATAGATGCCTCTTGATAAAGAGTTGCTTGAAATTATAGTTTGCCCAAAATGCAAGGGAGATTTGATTTACGAAGAAGAAAAAGAAAGGCTTGTTTGCAAAAACTGCTCTGTTTATTATCCAATAAGAGAGGATATACCCATTCTTCTCATTGAAGAGGCTAAATCTCTTGAAACTCAGTAATGATAACTCTTTCCATGAATAATTGTTATTGCCCTGTAGAGTTGCTCAAGAAGTAGGAGTCTTGATATTTCATGGGTAAAGGTTAGAGAGGAAAGGGAAAGTCTGAAAGAAGCAGCTTTAAAAACTGCTTCATTTACTCCATAGACGCCTCCAATTACGAACTGAGTAAGTGATTTATCTTTTATAAAATCGGCAAATTCGAGAGAGCTAAGGCTTTTACCGTCTCTGTGCAGAAGAATAAAATCACCTTTAAGTGAATTCAGAATTGTTTTTGATTCTTCCTCTATGACTTTCTCCTTATCTCCATGTCCTTCTTTAAGCTCAATCAACTCAACTTTTGCAAAGGGACTGAGAAGTTTAATGTAATGGTCTATCCCTTCTTTTATGAACTTTGCCTTTGTTTTACCGGGGTAGTATATTTTAAATCTATACAAGTTCACTCCAGCATTTTAAGAAATTCTTCGTATGAAAGGGTTTTTACTCCCAGAGCCTGAGCCTTTGCAAGCTTGCTTCCAGGGTCTTCACCAACTAAGAGATAGTCTGTGTTTTTTGAGACTGATGAAGAGACCTTGCCACCTGCCTTTTCTATGATTTCCTTGACTTCCTCTCTTGGTTTTGGAAGAGTTCCTGTTATTACAAAAGTTAATCCTTTAAGAGGAGAAGGCTTTTTTTCTTCCTCAAATTCAGGGTTTTCCACTTTAAGTCCCATCTTTTTTAATTCCTCTATTGCTTTCAAATTCTCTTCGTTATTGAAAAACTGTTCAATAGTCTTTGCTGTTTTCTCTCCAATTTGTGGGATTTGGACTAACTTTTCTGCCTTTATGTAATACAAATCTTCCAGTTTTCTAAAATGTTGCGCCAGAAGCTTTGAGGCATACTCTCCTACCTGACTTATTCCAAGGGCATAAAGAAGTCTTGAAAGGGTTGTTTTTTTGCTTTTTTCTATTGCCTCAATTAGCTTTTTTGATGAAAGCTCTGCAAAACCAGGAAGTCCTTTTATATCTTCCTGCCTTAGTTTGTAAAGGTCTACGAAATGTTTTATGATTCCTTTATTGTGCAAAAGCTCTACTGTCTTGTCTCCAAGTCCTTCAATATTCATTGCCCTGCGGGATGCAAAATGTTTAATCCTTTCTTCAACCTGAGCAGGGCAGTTAAAGTTAATGCATTTTACTGCTACCTCACCGGGCTCTCTAACGGTTTTTGAACCACAAACTGGGCAGTGTTCAGGTATTTTTACCTCTTTTTCCTCACCTGTTCTTCTGTCTTTAACCACTCCAATTATGTGGGGAATTACCTCGCCAGCCCTTTCAACAATTACATAATCACCAACTCTTATATCTTTTCTTTCCACCTCATCCCAGTTATGCAGTGTTGATCTTGAAACTGTAACTCCACCGATTTTTACAGGCTCAAGTATGGCAACAGGAGTTATAACTCCTGTTCTTCCCACACTTGCAAGAATGTCCTTTAGCTTTGTGATTCCTTGATGGGCAGGATATTTATAAGCAATTGCCCATCTTGGTTCACGAGTTTTTGTGCCAAGTTTACGCTGAAGCTCAAAGCTGTTTACTTTTACAACAGCACCGTCTGTTTCAAAGGGATAGCCTTGCCTAAGTTTTTCAATCTCTTTAATTGCCTCAATAACCTCCTCAATGCCTTTTGCAAGTTTTACATAGGCAGGCACTGGAAATCTCGCTTTTTTTAGCCACTCAATAAACTCTATCTGACTCTGAAACTCTATACCTTTAACATACCCTATTCCATAGCAGGACATATAAAGCCTTCTACTTGCTGTTATTGAAGGGTCAAGCTGTCTTACAGAGCCAGAAGCTGCATTTCTTGGATTGGCAAATACAGGCTCGCCTTTTTCGATTCTCTCTTTGTTTATTCTTTCAAACTCATCAATGTTTAAGTAAACTTCCCCACGGATATCTATCTCTTCTGGAATTTTGTCAACTCCCTCAATTCTCAAAGGGATAGCTTTTATTGTCTTTATGTTCTGAGTAATATCCTCACCAACATAGCCATCACCTCTGGTTGATGCTTTGTAAAGAAGTCCATCCTTGTAAGATAATTCCACAGCCAAGCCGTCATACTTTGGCTCAACAGTGTATTCTACTTCTTCATTGCTTCCAAGAAGTCTCTTAACTCTTGCATCAAAATCTCTTAACTCTTCTATGGAAAAGGCATTATCAAGGGAAAGCATTGGCTCACGGTGTTCAGCCTTTTCAAATTTTTCAGATGGTGCAGCACCTACTCTTTGGGTTGGTGAGTCTGGCAGTATGTATCCCCATTTTTCTTCAAGCTCCTTAAGTCTCCTTAGCATCATGTCATACTCTTCATCAGATATCACTGGGCTATCAAGCACGTAATAACGGTAGTTGTGATAGTTGAGTTCTTTGACAAGTTTTTCAATCTCTTTTTTTATATCTTCAGGTATCTGCTTCATTCAAAACCTCCAGAGAAATCTTAAATTAATCCCAGTTTTTCTAAGTATTCTAAACTCTTTATAATAAAATCTTCTATTTCCATGGGTTCTGCGGGCAAATGCAACTCCGGATTTTCAAAAGGATGTTCGTGATAAAATCCTCCTTCTTTGTCTATACCATAAACTCTGCTGTCAGAGATAACTAATGCAAGATTTGTTTTTTGTTTTCGGGTGTTTATATATATTTGGATGAAAATTTCTAATGAAAGCCCTACTCTTGCAATTAAGGAAAAATTAGAAAAATCTAAATGAAAAATTTTTAAATTGTATTTTTCTGCAAGATTGTCTATTAAACTTATATATTCTTCCATTAATCATCTATTTTTTCAATTTTTCTGAGCTTTTCGGTAAGAGTCCTTAAAGATTCTAAGGCATGCTCCCACTCCATTGCATCTTTCTCCACATCCCAAGAAAATCCTTTCTCCTTTACGATATTTTTCTTATCAAACTCTTCAAAGCTCATACCATATTTTTTTTTCATTTTTTCGTCTATTAATCTATAAAAAACTATTCTTCTTTTGTATTCATTTAATGCCATTTCTTTAAGTTCCTTTTCTGTAATCAGTTCGGTGAGTTTCATCTTTCCCCTTTTTTATTATAACAGTTCCAGAAAAAGTTTCAATGCTTCCTCAGTTGCCTCTGTTTTATTTGATTGTCTGTCTCCCTGTAATTTCAATTCTTTGATGTAAACTTTTTCAGGTGTTGCAATTGCAATATAAATTAAGCCTTTTGGCTTTCCCTCCATCACATCAGGACCAAGATTTCCCGTTGTAGCAATTGAGTAATCAGAACCAGTAAGAAGCCTTATTTTTAATGCCATTGCCTCAGCCATCTGCGAAGAGATTACGCCATAATCTAAGACTTCTCTTGTAACTCCAAGAAGTCTAAGCTTCATTTCCGTTGCATAGACTACCATTCCTCCAAGGAAAACTTTACTTGCACCAGGAATATCAGTGATTGAAGAGGCTATTAGCCCACCTGTGCAAGACTCTGCGGTTGAAAGAGTTTTACCAGTCTGGATGAGTTTTTTAATAATGCTGAATGCGATAGAATTTAAAAAATGCATTGTTAATTATAGCAAAGCTTTAAAATAAAAAAGGAGGGATTAATCCCTCCTCTAAAAAAATTATTCAATGATTGACTAAGCGCCCTTCCGTTTTTCTCCTAATTCTATGTAACTTCCACCAAAATATGTATAAATCAAATCGCCTGCATCAATAAGTTCTCTTATTGCTGCTTTGGTGTCAGCATCTGAAATGCCTTGCTGCCTAAAATGCTTTATCAAATCTGCTTGTTTAAATTTTTTCTTGCCTGCTGACTGCTCAATAAGCTGATAAATTGCCTTTTTGAGTTCCTCTTTCTCCATTAAAAATCACACTCCTTTCATAAAAATTGAGAAGGAGGGTTACCCCCTCCTTCTTACTTATTTAGTCCACTTAATTTGTGCTGTTGTTCTAAAGGTCTTGAATGCATATGTCCAGTCGTCAATGTGCTGGAATGTGAATGGTAAACCTGTAACTGCAAAGAATTTTTCCCAGCCAATTCTTTCAATCCATTCACCTACTCTTTCATGCTTCTTTGCTCCAGCAATATAGGCATCAAATATTTTCTTTGTTGCTTTTATAACTTCAGGCCATCTTGGTGGAGTATTTGGTAAATAAGCAACAGCAAGTTTTGAAAACATTGGTGGTTTTCTCAAGTTACCAACTTTTCCACCAACAACTATTGCAACACCGTCATTTTCAGGGTCTGCAATAGGAAGTGCAGGACAAACTGAGAAACAGTTACCGCAGTACATACATTTTTCTGCATTGATCTTTATGGATTTCTTTGCTGGATCAGGAGTAATTGCTGCTGTTGGGCATGAAGCCATTGTTGTTGGAAGCTCACAGAGGTTTTTGAAGTTGTCATGGTCAATTCTTGGAAGCTTTCTGTGAATTCCAACGAAAGCAATATCAGAGCAATGAACTGCACCGCACATATTTGTGCAACAAGCAACAGCGAATCTCACTTTATTTGGGGTCTCTTTTGTTGTAAAGTAATCAGCAAACTCATCCATTAAAGCCTTGACAAGAGCTGATGCATCAACAGCTGCTGAATGGCAGTGAATCCATCCCTGTGTATGAACTATATTACTTACTCTTGAGCCAATACCACCAATCATATATTTCTTTGCCTTAAGTTCATCCAAGAGAGGATTTACCTTGCTTTCATCGGATACAAGAAATTCTATATTGTTTCTTGTTGTAAATCTGAAATATCCACCGCAATATTTTTCAGCAATGTCTGCAATATCTCTTAAAGTATCTGTTGATAAAAGTCTTGGAGATGCTACTCTTACTGTCCAGATTTTATCACCAGAATTAGCTATATGAACCATTAATCCTGGGCTTAATATTTCATGAGTTTTCCAGTCTCCATAATTTTTCTGGATTACTGGTGGTAAAAAGTTTTTGTAATGAGGTGGTCCTATATCAGTCTTCCTTTGTTTTACATCTACTACATCAGGAATTACATAAGGCATAATTCTTACCTCCTTTTATTTTGTTAGTTAGTATTTATTTTAAATATTCTTCCCAAGGTTTCTTTTCAAGGTCTTCTTCTGTCCAGAACCAGAATGGGTCATTTCTTGGCTCTTTAACCATCTCAGGTGTTGGTTCAAGTCCACATACTTCAAGGAATTCTCTCATTCCACGACGAATTATAAGCTCACCAATTCTCTCTCTGTTCTTTCCGTATTCATTCCACCAGTCCCACATATTTCTAATAAGGTCTTTAATTTCCTGATATGGTGGCTTCATTTCCATAAATGGAACTATTACCCAAGAAAGGGTAGCGCCGATAACAAATGGTGCCTTTGAACCGATAAGAATTGTTGCACCAAATGGTGGTGTTGGCTTTAAAGCTCCTTTTAGTTTAGCAATACAATTCATACAATGGAAGCAATCGCTATTGTTTATAGTAAGATTATTTCCATCCCATGTTATGCACTTACCTGGGCAGAAATTAACTATCTCTTCTTGAATGTTCATCCCCTTCTTTGCGTAATCTCTAACCATGTCCTGATCAATTGCTATAGGTCCTTTCCAAGTTCCTATTATGGAAAGGTCTGCACGGGCAATTGATGCATTACAGTCAACTGGACAGCCGACTGTTTTGATTTTAAACTTATATGGGAACTGTGGTCTATGAAGTTCATCTTGGAATTCCTGTGTTAAATCATAGGTAATATCAAGGGTATCAATCATTGCCCATTCACATCTTGCCGGTCCTACGCAACAACTTGGTGTTCTCATTGCAGAACCAGAACCACCAAGGTCAAAACCATTAAGGCTAAGAATTGTAGCAAGAGGCTCTAAATTATCTGTTACTGTTCCTAATAGAATTATATCTCCAGTTGAGCCATGAAAGTTCGTTAAACCACTTCCATATTTGTCCCACAAATCACAGAAAAATTTCATCGTTTCAGAAGTATAGAAAAGTCCTGAAGGTTGATTAACACGGACTGTATGGAAGTGTGCAACTCCAGGGAATTGATCTGCTAATTGGGAATATCTTCCTATAACTCCGCCTCCGTATCCTCTGACACCAACAATACCACCATGCTTCCAGTAAGTTACTTTGTCTCTGAAACTTTTTTCTAACTGACCAAGTTCATCTGCAGCCATCTCGCTTTTAGCAGCTGCTTTTTTCATTTCCGTAACAAAACTTGGGAATGGACCCTTTTCAAGCTCATCCAATAAAGGTGTGTCATACTTCTTCGTCATAATTTCCTCCTGCTGTTAAAATTTTTTGAAATTATACCATAAAATTTTGTGTCTATCAACAGTAAAATAGTTATGCCCATTTGGTCAAATAAAAAAAATTTATGTTCACATTAAAGCTTTTAAATTAAAAATAAGCTAAAATATTTTAATGCGGATTAAGTGGATAGAATTAAACGGATTTAAATCTTTTCCTGAAAGGACAAAAATAGAACTTAATGAAGGAATAACCTGCTTTGTTGGTCCCAATGGAGCAGGAAAGAGCAATATTATAGATGCATTCAGATGGGTACTTGGTGAGCATAATCCCCGTATTTTAAGGGGAGAAAAAATGGAGGAAGTTATATTTCAGGGAACTTTCTCAAAAAAAGAAAAAGGGCTTGCAGAAGTAACACTTCTTTTAAATATTAAAAAAGAGTCAACAAACGGAAATGATCCAGAAACACAAGAGATAGAAGTTAAAAGAAGGCTTTATAGAACAGGAGAATCCTATTTTAGCATCAATGGGAAACAGTCACGGCTAAAAGATATTAAAGAAATTTTCATATCTGAAGGAGTTGATATTAGAACTTATTCAATAATTGATCAGATAAAAATAAATGAAATTTTATTCAAACCTTCTCAAAGAAAGAGTCTTCTTGAAGAATGTGCTGGAATTTCTTTATATAAGCTGAAAAAAACAGAATCTGAGACAAAGCTTCAGTCAGCAAAAGAAAATCTCCAGAGAATAGAAGATATATTAAATGAGCTAAAAAAGCAGTATTCATTACTTGAAAGACAGGCAAAAAAAGCTGATAAATATAGAAAAGTAATGGAAGAACTAAAAGATGCCGAACTAAAAGTTTCAAAAACCGAAATTCTAAATCTTCTTGGTGAACTGCAAAAATTAAAAAATGAAATAGAAAATCTTGAAAATAAACAATCAAAGCTTAAAGAAGAAAATGGAAAAATTATAGAAAAGATTAACCATCAAAAAAAATATATAGCTGAAATTGAAATCACTATTCAGGAACGAGATAATCAGATAAAACAAGGAGAACTTGAAAAGGCAAAAATAGAAAAGGAATTAGCGCTCCTTGCACAGGAGGAATTAAATAAAAAAGAACAGATAAAAAAACTTGATGAAGAAAACACTTCAATACATGACGAAATTGAAAAGGCTCAACAGGAACTTAAAAACTGTCATATTCAATCTCAAGAAATTGAAGAATTTATTGATCTTATTCAAAAAGAAATAATTAGTGAAGAAGAAAACCTTTTGACTCTTCAAAAAGAGATTGTTGAGATTGAAAAACTTATTGAAAAAGAAAGGAAAACTCTTTTTAGTCTTACAACAGAACTTGCTAATAAGAGAAATAATTATCAATCAATAAAAAAATCTCTTGAACAAGTTCAAAATAGGATAAGTAATATTGAAGTCAGGAAAAAGGAAATATACCAGAAAATAAGGCAGATGGAAACAGAAGTTAAAAATAGAGAGATAAAAATAAAAAGCCTCAAAGAGGACTACCAAGAAGAGATTTATAAAATTAATATTCTAAAACAGCAACTTTCAGAAGCAGAAGGTTTATTTGAAAGCCAAAGTCAGATATTGTTAGAAAAGAAAAAAATAGAGGCTATTATTAACGGAAAAATTGAAGCTCTATCGTCTGAAATCTGGGAGGAAAATAGTAATCACAAATTATTTTTTGAATGTATAGATGTAAGTCCTGAAGTTGAAGAGTTGGTAGAAATCTTTTTAGATGATAAACTTAAAGCATCAATTATAGACAAAATTGAAGAAATTGAAAGAGTTCAACATAAAAAATTTTTCTTTCTGAAGAATAATGACCAAACTACAGCAGAATCTCCAAATCTTCCAGGCATAAAAAAAATAAAAGATTTTTTACAAATAAAAGATTCTGAAATTAGTGGTGAAATTTTTGAAAATTTATTCATCGTAAATAGCTTAAAAGAAGCATTGGAAAAAAGAAGAGCCTATCCACAATGTTCATTCATAACAACTAAAGGAGAAGTAATATTTTCAGATGGATTCATAAAAGTGGGTAGACCTACAGATTTACTCAAGAAAAAAAGAATGTTGGAAGACTTAAAAGCTGAAAAAAATAAATTAACAGATGATATCAAATCTATTGAGGAGGAAATTAATAGAATAAGAGCTAAAAGGGAAGAACTAAAAAAAGAGATTGAAGAAAAAAGAGCATATATTACTCAGCTTAACAAAGAAATTTTTCAGACAGAAGAAAGATATAAAACTTTTCTTAAGGATATTGAACAAACAAAACAAAGATTAAAATACATGGAAAATGAAGAAAAAACAATACGGGATGAAATAAATCAAAACACTAAACTAAAAGAAGAAGTCTATGTAGAAATTCAAAATTTATCACTTTGTATTGAAGAGTTAGAGGCAAAAATTGAAGAGCTTAAAAATGAACAGAAAGAGATTTTGAATAAAAATGATATTCACAAAGAAGCTGTATCAAACAAAAAAATTGAATTGTCTACTCTTAAAGAGAAATTAAACAGTAAAAAAATAGAGATAAAAAGATTGAATGAACACCTTAAAACCATTTCCATTAAAAAACTGAAAAATGAGGAAGAAATTGAACAAAATAAAAAAAGGATAAATCAAATTGAATATGAAAAAGCTGAAAGAATAAAAAATCTGGAAAATCTTAACTTAGAAATAAATTCCTTAAAAGAACAAAGGGAATCTCTTTTAGAAAAACTTCAAAATGAAAAATCAGTCCTTACTGAACTTGAAAAAAGCTATCAAAGACTAAATGAAGAACTGCAAAGCATCACAGCATTGCTCGGAGAGAAAAAAACAATAGAAGGAGAAGGTAAAATTAAGCTTGAAAATATATGGAATGAAATCTATAATCTTTATGGAGTAGATATAATCAAGGAAGAATTTGAGACTGTACAAGAGATAGAACAACTAAAAATAAGAATTACTCAACTTAAAAATCAACTTAGAGATATCGGACCTGTTGATGTGGATATTTTGAGAGAATATGAAGAAGTAAGGGAAAGATATGAGTTTTTACTTAATCAACAGGAAGATATTAAAACTTCCATAAAAGAGCTTGAAGAAGCGATAAGAAAGATTAACTCTCTTACAAGAAGAAAATTAAAGGAAACTTTTGATTTACTTAAAGATAAATTTAATAACACGTTTCAAGAGCTTTTTGGAGGTGGCAAGGCAGAAATAATTTTAACTGATGAAATAAATATTCTTGATTCAGAAATAGACATTTTTGTTCAGCCACCTGGTAAAAAATCCAACAGTATCAATCTTCTTTCTGGAGGGGAAAAAACGCTTGCAGCAATAGCCTTTGTATTTGCTTGTCTTTCAATTCGTCCATCTCCTATATGTATTTTTGATGAAATAGATGCTCCACTTGATGACCCCAATATATTAAGATTCAGAAAATTAATAAAAGATTTAAGCTCTAAAACGCAATTTCTTATAATCACCCATAACAAGCTCATGATGGAGTGTGCAGATTACATATACGGTATTACAATGCAGGAAGAGGGTGTTTCAACAGTTATCTCATTAGGACTAAAAGAAGCTGAGGTTTATGCATGAAGGATTTAAATTTAATTCATGGTGTAGATATATCTGATGTAAAAGAAGACCTTATATGTTACAGCTATGATGCATCCTATGCTCAGGGAGCGATTCCAGAGTTGGTTGCGTGGCCTAAAAATAGCGATGAGATTTCAAGAATTGTAAAATGGGCTACAAATAAAGGTTTGAAAATAGTTCCAAGAGGAGCTGGAACAGGCATGGCAGGTGGAGCTATTCCTATTAATTCAAGAAGTATAGTAATAAGCCTTGAAAGAATGATAGAAGTGATTGAGATAAATCCCAAAAATTTCACAGCTACTGTTCAACCAGGTGTGATAAATGGAGATTTTCAAAAAGAACTTTTAATTCAGAGCCTTTTCTATCCTCCAGACCCTGCATCTTTAGATTACTGCACAATTGGTGGCAATGTAGCAACAAATGCAGGAGGTCCAAGAGCTATAAAATACGGTGTTACACGAAATTATGTCATGGAACTTGAAGTTGTTCTCCCAAATGGCTCTATTGTGAATTTAGGTGGTAAGACTGTTAAAAGAGTTGTAGGATATGAATTAAAGGAACTTTTTATTGGTTCGGAGGGAACTCTTGGAATAATCTCAAAAATAACCTTAAGAGTTTTACCAGAGCCTGAGGAAGTCATCACTCTTCTTATAAGCTTTAAAGAGCTTGAGAATGCAGGAGATTGTATCCCAAAAATTATAGGTTCTGGAATAATTCCAAGAACCCTTGAGTTTCTTGATAATACCTGTCTTCAAATAATAGAGGAAAATAAAGACATGGGATTATCCTTAGACAGTGATGCCTTACTTCTTGTTGAGCTTGATGGAGAACTCACCTCAATAAAAAGACAGGCAGAAAAGATTGTTGATATTGCAAGAAAATTTAAAGGTGAAACTCAGATCGCTACAGATTACTACTCAAGAGAAAATCTATGGCAGGCAAGAAGAAGTATATCACCATGTATTTTAAAAATGAAGGATAAAGAAAAAATAAACATTGATATAGCTGTTCCTATAGATAATCTTTCAACAGCATTAACTAAATTGAAAGAACTCTCATTAAACTCAGATATTCCAATAGTATCCTTTGGACATGCTGGAGATGGTAACATACATGTAAATATTCTTGTTAAAAAGGGCGATGAACAGCACAGACAAAAAGGATTTGATTTAGTAAAAAAAATTTTTGAGATTATAGTTTCTCTTGGAGGAGCTATATCAGGAGAACATGGAATTGGAGTTACAAAAAAGTCTTATATTGATCTTCAGCTTTCAAAAAAGAATATAGATTTAATGAGAGCTGTAAAAAGAGTTTTTGACCCTAAAGAAATTATGAATCCGGGAAAGATTTTTTAAATATCCTCTGAAGAATTCCATCAAGCTCATCAAGGGAGTTATAAAAGATTTCAAGTCTGCCACCTTTGCCCTTATGTGAGATTTTAACCTTTGCACCAAGCTCACTTGTGAGTCTGTCTTCAAGTTGTGCTATTTCAGGAAATTTTTCCTTCTGTTTTTTTAAAAGAGGTTTCGCTAATCTTTTTACGAGTTCTTCGGTTTGCCTTACAGAAAGGGATTTTTTTATAACAATTTGAGCAACTTCTTTTTGTTTTTGAGAATCATCAATTGAAACTATTGCCTTTGCATGTCCTATTGTTAGTGAGCCATCTTTAAGATAAGTTTTAATCTCCTCAGGAAGTTTAAGGATTCTTAAATAGTTTGCTATTGTTGCTCTGTCTTTCCCAACTCTCTGAGATAGTTCTTCCTGTGTAATATTAAACTCTTTAAGAAGTCTTTCAAATGCAGAAGCTGTTTCAACAGGGTCAAGGTCTTCTCTCTGAATGTTTTCAATGAGTGCTATCTCAACAGCTTCAGCAGGAGAAACGTCCTTAATAATAGCTGGAATCTTCTCAAGTCCTGCAAGCTTCGCAGCTCTCCATCGCCTTTCACCAGCAATTATTCTGAAGGTACCATCTCCTGCTCTTGATAGCACAACTGGCTGAATAATTCCTTTTTCTTTAATGGATTGGGCAAGTTCTTTAAGAGCTTTCTCATCAAAGCCTGTTCTTGGTTGAGCTATACCAGGAAGTATTCTTTCTATTGGCACTTCAATTAATGAAGCTTCTTTTTCTGCCTTTTCAACTTTTGGTATTAAAGCATCTAATCCTTTACCGAGTGCTTTCTTCACTTAAAAACTCCATTGCAAAACTTAGATAACTCTGCGATCCCTTTGATCTCATGTCATAAAAAACAGCTGGCTTTCCATGACTTGGAGCCTCTGCCAGAGTGACATTTCTTGGTATTACTGTATTATAAACTTTTTTGCCAAAAAATTTTCTAACCTCTTCAGCAACTTGTTTTGAGAGTGTGTTTCTTCCATCAAACATAGTAAGAAGAATTCCCTCAATTTTAAGAGCAGGATTTAATTTGGCTCTTACAAGTTCAACTGTTTTCATAAGCAATCCTAATCCTTCAAGCGCATAATACTCGCATTGAACAGGAATTATAAGAGAGTCTGCACAAACAAGACAGTTAAGAGTAAGAAGACCAAGTGAAGGAGGTGCATCAATTATTATAAAATCAAAATCTGAACCAAATTGAGAGAGCATTTTTTTTAAAACAAATTCCCTGTTTTCTCTGTGGACGAGCTCTACTTCAACTCCGACAAGGTCTATTGTAGATGGAATAATCCATAAATTTTCATACGCTGTTTGAACTTTTGCTGTTTCGAGTGAGGAAGAATTCATGTAAAGGTCATAAAGACTTAGACTAAGTTCATCTCTTAATATACCAACTCCTGTTGTAAGATTTCCCTGCGGATCTGAATCTACTAAAAGAACCTTTTTCCCTTCTATACTGAGACAGGCACCTAAATTTAAAGCTGTGGTAGTTTTTCCAACTCCACCTTTCTGATTTGCTATTGTGATTATTTTACCCATTTTCTATTTTAACATTTGACCTGTTTGTTTCATAAAATCAATCCATATTGGAAGGGCTGCCCTTGCTCCTGCTTCTTTTGCCCCAATTGGTTTATGATTATCCCTTCCAACCCATACGCCCACAAGAAGGTTATCATCAAATCCAACAAACCACGCATCAGAAAAATCATTGGTTGTTCCTGTTTTGCCATATACTTCCCTGCCAAGTTCTTTTGCTTTTTGAGCTGTCCCAGAGAGCACTACTTCCTGAAGAAGTTCTCGCATTTGTTCAACAATCTCCTCAGGTAATATCTGTTGAATTTCAGATTTATTTTCTTCAATTGTAATACCGTTATGGTCAGTAATTTTTTCATAAAAGACTGGTTTTATTTTCTTGCCTGTAGCAAAAACTGAATAGGCTGCAGTAAGTTCAATTGGCTTAACATCAGATGCTCCAAGAGCAGTTGATAGATAGGGATGAATCTTTGTAGTAAGTCCACATTGCTCAGCAAACTCAACAACATTTTTAATACCCACTTGGGAAGCAAGTCTTACGGTTGCTGCATTTAAAGAGAGAGCTATTGCCTTACGAAGAGGAACTTCTCCATGATATTCGTTATTATAGTTTTTTGGACTCCAGCTTTTTCCTTGAACTGAACCTGGGAAGCTTACAGGTGAATCAAGAATAGTATCGTCAGGGCTCCAGCCATCCATAAGAGCTACTGCATAAACAAAGGGCTTAAAAGCACTTCCTGGTTGGCGTAAAGAAAAAACCCTGTTGTATTGTGTTTCCCAGAAATCATTTCCTCCTACTAAAGCTTTAACATAACCTGTTTTAAGGTCTATGGCAATTAATGAAGCCTGAACCTGAGGTTTAACTCTTTTATGAATTTCTATAAGACCGTTTCTTACTGCTTCCTCTGCCTTTTTCTGAAGATTATAATCAATTGTTGAATAAATCCTTAATCCATCTTTATAAAGTCTTTCTCCGTATTTTGACTCAAGCTCTTGTCTTAATGTCTCAACAAAATAGGGTGCTTCAAACTTTCTCCAGTAGGGGTGCTCTGGAAGAGCCTCCTTTAATGCTTCATTGTATTGTTCTCTTGTTATAAATCCTTCTTCCAGCATTTTTTGTAAAACTATATTTCTTCTTTTAATGGCAATATCAGGTTTTTTAAAAGGATTATAAGCTGAAGGCGCTTTTGGAAGTGATGCAAGCAATGCAATCTGAGCATGAGTTAGCTCTTTAAAAGATTTGCCAAAATAAGCTTCCGATGCAGCAGCTATTCCATATGCTCTATTCCCAAAATATGCCTGATTGAGATATAATCCTAATATTTCATCTTTTGTATACTTTCTTTCAATCTGAATTGATAAAATAGCTTCCTTTATTTTTCTTGTTATACTTTTTTCTGGTTTTAAAAATAACATTTTAGCAAGCTGTTGAGTAATTGTGCTTCCACCTTCAACAATTCCTCCTGCTTTAATATCTCTGTAAAGGGCTCGCAGAATGCCAATAACATCAACCCCGGGGTGTTTATAAAATCTTACATCTTCTGCTGCTACAAAAGCTTTTTTGATTATTTCAGGTATTTCATAATGAGGGACAAACTTTCTCCTTTCGTAAAAGAACTCTGTCAGAACCTGACCATCTGATGAATATACAACTGATGCCTCAAAAGGTCTATAACCCTCTAATGCCTTTACATCTGGCAGGTCTGAAAAAATCCAGTAAATATAACCTCCGATTACACCTATGAAAAAAAGTAAAACAAAGAAAAAGATATAAACTATTTTAGTTTTCATTTTTACTCAATAAATAATTCTTGTTCATCAAACTTTCTATTTTCTATCTTAAAACATTTCACCTCAAACTTTGGTTCAATAGCGACTATTATATGATACACATCATAAAAAGCAAGTTCTATATCTTTCTGAGAAGGCTCAGCACTACCAAGGGGATGACTATGAAATATGGCAAGCATATCCATACCATAAGTTTTCATGTCTTTCATAGCAAGAAGTTGTTCTTTCGGATTCATAAAGTAACTTACTGAAGACTGTTCAATGTTTTTTATTTTGTAAATTTTAGAGATAAAATTATCCTTTCCTGCAAGAATACCGCATGCTTCATAAGGTAAACACTCTCTACAGTGCTGTATCATTTCATTGAATATTTCTCTTTTAATTTTTAACATCGTTTGCAAATTTGACATGATGGATTTTTTAAAAATTTTACTTCTCTGAAAATATCCTTCAAAGCATCATAAATGAGCATTCTGCCATGTAAGGACTCGCCAATAGAAAGTAAAATCTTTAGTGTTTCAACAGCCTGAATAGAACCAATTATACCTGCAACTGGAGCTAAAATACCCTGAACAAAATTCTCATCCTTTGCATCTTCAAAAAGGCAGTTATAGCATGGTCCTTCTGGAGGAATCACATTTAAAACATGCCCTTCAAACTCTGAGACAGCACCTACTACAAGAGGTTTTTGTAATTTAAAACAGGCATCATTAAGGATAAATCTTGTTTTAAAATTATCTGGACATGCAACAACAATATCATAGGAATTAATTAACTCAAAGACATTTCTTTTGTTGATTTCTTCAGGATAAGGAAGTATATTTATTTCACTGTTGAGTTTTTTGAGATTTATCATTGCTGAAATAGCTTTTGGCATGCCAATATGTTCTTCATTGTGGAGAATCTGTCTTTGAAGATTACTTAGTTCCACTATATCGGGGTCAACTATTCCTATATATCCAATGCCAGATGAAGCAAGATAATATGCAACAACGCTACCAAGCCCACCTGCGCCTACAATTAATACTTTTGATTTATTAAGTTTTTCTTGCCCTTCTTTGCCTATATAAGAAAGTATAATTTGTCTATGATATCTCAAAAGACTATGTTTCCTGTCCTTCAACCCTTATAAATACACTCTTTGCTGCGACAACAGGTAGTTTATCAATCTTCTCAAGAGCCTCAAGCACATCTTTTTCCTTTGCCTTATGCGTTAATATTACAAGAGGAACTGCACCAGCCTTTGACCTGCCTTTTTGAATTACTGATGCGATGCTTATATTGTGTTGTCCAAATACTCCTGAAATCTTTGAAAGAACTCCAGGACGATCTAAGGCAGTAAATCTGAAATAGTACATGCTTTCTATCTCTTCAATTGGCTTGATACTGTATTTTTCTGAAAAATCAAGTGGTAGAGAATTTGTGCCCTTTGCAATATCTACAATATCAGCTACCACAGCACTACCTGTAGGCATGCTTCCAGCTCCTCTACCATAATAAAGAGTTGCGCCTACACTGTCTCCTTCCACATATATGGCATTAAAAACTCCGTCAACTTTAGCTATCAAATAATCCTCTGGAATCATTGTAGGATGAACTCTTAGTTCAATTTCTCCATTAAGAATTTTTGTTATTGCAAGAAGCTTAATTTTATAACCAAACTCTCTTGCAAAGGCTATATCCTGAGCAGTTATTTTTGTAATTCCTTCACAATATGTCTTTTTAAAGCTTAATGGAATCCCGTAAGCCAAAGATGCAAGAATCGTTATCTTATGTGATGAGTCTATTCCTTCTATGTCAAGCGTTGGATCTGCTTCTGCATAACCAAGTTCCTGAGCCTGCCTGAGAGCATCCTGAAAATCAATCCCTTCATTTGTCATTTTTGTAAGAATAAAATTTGTTGTTCCATTAATGATTCCATAAATTGCAAGCATTTTATTTGCAACAAGTCCTTCTCTCATTACTTTAATTATCGGAATTCCGCCTCCTACGCTTGCCTCAAATCCTACCTGAAGTCCTTTTTCTTTAGCTATGCTAAAAATTTCATTTCCTTCTTCTGCTAAAAGAGCCTTATTTGCTGTAACAACATGTTTACCCTTTTTTAATGCTTCAATGATGAACTCCTTTGCCGGATGAATTCCACCAACCAGTTCTACTACAACATCTATTTCAGGATCATTTATAATCTTCCAGGCATCAGGGATGAGAACACCTTCTGGAAGGCTTATCTCCCTTGGTCTTTTTATATCCTTATCAGCAACTTTTTTAAGAATAAGCTCTATTCCCGTTCTTTTTTTTATAAGTTCTCTTTGGCTAAGAATAATTTTTGCTGTTCCTGTGCCTACTGTTCCAAAACCTATAATGCCAACTTTAAACTGTTTCATTCAGCCTCCTTAACCAACTTTTCTTATTTTCTTTACTGCTGGAACAAGATTTAGAGCCTTTTTAATTCCTTTTGTTGCCTGTCTTATTCTGTGTTCATTCTCAACAAGAGCAAATCTGACAAATCCTTCTCCACCTTCACCAAATCCAATACCTGGAGAAACTGCTACTTTTGCTTCATTTATTAAAAATTTGCAGAATTCAAGAGAACCCATTTTTTTGAATTGTTCTGGAATCTCCGCCCATACAAACATTGTTGCTTTTGGTGGAGGAACTTTCCATCCTGCCTGATTCAATCCTTTTATGAGAACATCTCTTCTTCTTTCGTAAGTCTTTCTTATCTCTTCAACACAATCCTGAGGACCCCGCAGTGCCACTATTGAGGCAATTTGAATAGGTTGAAACATTCCGTAGTCAAGGTAACTTTTTATTTTTGTAAGTGCGCCAACAATCTCTTTATTACCAACACAAAATCCTACTCTCCACCCAGCCATTGAATAGCTTTTAGTCATTGAAAAAAACTCTACACCTACATCTTTTGCTCCTGGGACCTGAAGAAAACTCGGTGCTTTATAATCATCAAAAACAAGGTCAGCATAGGCAAAATCATGGATAACCATGATATTGTTTTCTTTCGCGAAATCAACAACTTTTCTAAAGAAATCAAGATTTTCCACGACTGCTGTTGTAGGATTATGTGGAAAGTTAATTATCAAAATTTTTGGTCTGGGCCAGGAGTTTTTAAAAGCTCTTTCAAGCTCTTCAAAAAAGTCCATACACGGGCAAACATTAAATGTCCTTACATCTCCTCCTGCAATAATTGCTCCATAGGGATGAATAGGATAGGCAGGTGAGGGGGTAAGAACTACATCCCCTGGTTGGACAGATGCTAAAAGAAGATGACTTAGTCCCTCTTTTGAACCAATAGTAACTACTGCCTCTGTTTCAGGGTCTATGTCCACATCAAATCTTCTTTTATACCACTCTGAAATAGCACATCTAAGCTGAGTAATGCCTCTACTTGCTGAATATCGGTGGTTTTTTGAAAGTTTTGCAGCTTCACAAAGTTTGTCAACAATGTGTTTAGGTGTTGGTAAATCAGGATTACCCATGCCAAGGTCTATAATATCCTCACCTTTTCTTCTAAGTTCTGTTTTGAGCTGATTAACCACTGCGAATACATAAGGAGGCAATCTTTTAATTCTCGGAAAATCAAACATTTTTATCCTCCGTTTTTTATTTAATCATTTGCATTTTTTATTATTTCTGTCAATACCTCTTTTGTGTAATCCTTTTCCATCTGCCAAACTTTTGCTATATTGTAAGCATTATCAACAATTCTATCAATTTCTCCAATGGATATTCCTGCTTCTTTTAAGCTCACTGGTGCACCTATTTTCCTAAACCATTCCTTCAGTTGAAAAACTCCTTCGGTTGCTGTATTGACACCAAATATTTCTTTTGCAAATCTTTCAAACTGTATAAGATTTTTTTCTTGATACCATTTCATCCATGCTGGTATTACAATACTAAGACAGGCACCGTGAGGTAAGTCGTAAATTGCTCCAAGAGAATGAGCAATCATGTGATTTGGGAAACTCCCTCCTTTTATCCCTAACTTTGCAAGTCCGTTTAAAGCAAGTGTAGCAGCCCACATAAACTCTGCTCTTGCGTTGTAGTTTTTTTGTTCTTTAAGAATTATTTCTGTTGTCTCCATTACTGTTTTAATTAAACCCTCAACAAACCTGTTCTGAAGATTGGGGCAATAACTTCCACTAAAATAATGCTCAATCACATGGGCAATAGCATCAACTGCTGCGTATGCCTGATACTTAGCTGATACTGTAAAAGTAAGCTCAGGATTCAAAATAGACACTCTTGGGAAGATATGCTCTGAGGAAATGGAAAGTTTTTCCTGTGTTTCCTCATTTGTAATCACAGCAAAACCGTTCATCTCACTTCCAGTTGCTGCAAGGGTAAGTATTACATAAATCGGTAAAGCCTTTTTTATTTCTTTGTTCCTTTTAAAGAAATCCCATACATCTTTATCAGTTTTTGTACCTACTGCAATGGTTTTCCCCTCATCAATAACAGAGCCACCACCTACTGCTAAAATTGCGTCAACCTTATGTTTCTTTGCCTTTTCAATTCCTTCCCTTGTATGAGAAAGTACAGGATTTGGTTTTACTCCTCCATGTTCTATAAACTCAATTCCTTCTTTTTTTAGTGCCTTTACAATTCTATCATAGAGTCCAGTTTCCTTTATGGATGATTTACCATAAACAAAAAGAACTCTTTCCACATCATCTTTTTCTAAAATTTTGCCAATTTTTTTCTCAGCTTCCTTGCCAAATATAATTCTTGTAGGATTATAAAATTCAAAGTTTTCCATATCTTTCCTCCTTTACTGCTAAATATGATTCATAAGCTTTTGTTGAACTCCTGATAAGAGGCCCGCTTACCACAGCCTTAAATCCTATTTGCACAGCTTTCTCCGCAATTTTTTCAAAAACTGCTGGTTTTATATATTCTACTACAGGCAGAGCTTTTTTTGAAGGCTGAAGATACTGCCCTATTGTAACTATGTCACATTCTACATTTTTTAAATCTTTCAAAATGTTGTATACTTCTTCTATATTTTCACCAAGTCCTAACATAAATCCTGATTTTGTTATTATTTCTGAGTTAATCTCTTTAGCAGTTTTAAGAATATTTAGAGAACGGATATAAACAGCCTTTCTAACAGAACCATAAAATTTTTTAACTGTCTCTATGTTATGTGCAAAAACAGCAACACCTGAATTCAAAATAGTTTCAATAGAAGTTTTGTTTCCCTGAAAATCTGGCACTAAAACTTCTACCAGTATATCTGGATTTAACTTTTTTATTGTTTCAACTGTTTTTGCAAAATGTTTCGCTCCTCCATCAATCAGGTCATCTCTTGTAGGAGATGTTATAACAACATATTTTAATGACATCTCTTTTACTGCAATAGCAATTTTTTCTGGCTCTGAATTATCTAATGGTTCTGGATAACCTTTTTCTGCATTACAAAATTTACATCCCCTTGTGCATACTTCACCCATAATCATAAATGTTGCGGTTGGTTGCTTATAACATATAGTTCTATTTGGACATCTCAATGTCTCACACACAGTATTAAGTTTGTGTTTTTTAAAAAAATTTTGTGTTTTTTTAATTTCTTTAAGTTGGGTTTTAACCCATTCTGGAAGAGGCATTTTGAGAGATTTATTAAAGGGGGCAGAAAGCCCCCTCAGGTTGTCAGACTTTTTCTACATTAACTGCTTTAGGTCCACGGTCTCCTTCAACAACGTCAAATTTAACTCTGTCACCCTGTTTCAGGGTCTTGAATCCATCACCTTTAATTGAAGTGTAATGGACAAAGACATCCTGTCCGCCATCCTGCTGAATGAATCCGAATCCCTTAGACTCATTAAACCACTTAACACGTCCTTCAAAAGCCATACTTCTTAAAACCTCCTTTTAATCTCCCCACCTATGGCAGGTACTAAAACTTCGCAAAATGCAAAGCTAATCTTTTATAACATGGGGATATTAAAAAAGTAAAGGAATTTTTTTAAGGTTTCTGGAATAGTATTTAAAAAGACTGATTGGAGATTTTATTTTGTATAAAATAAAAAAGCCTGGCAGCGACCTACTTTCCCATGACCTCACGGTCATAGTATCATCGGCCCTGGAGGGCTTAACTTCCGTGTTCGGAATGGGAACGGGTGTTTCCCCTCCGGTATAGCCACCAGACAATTTTTAGCATAACATAAGTTTTAGAAAAAATGCAAGCTAAAATTTACCTATAAATTTTCTTGGTTTGCCCGCACCCTGTGGTGGACCTACAAGCCCATCTTCTTCAAGTAAATCCATGATCCTTGCTGCACGATTATAACCTATTTTAAATCTTCTCTGTATAAGAGAGATTGATATTTCACCAGCCTGGGTGGCATATTCAATCACTGCTTCATAAAGTTCATCTTTTTCGCCACCATTTACCTTTCCATTTTCTTTGTTTTCAGTAGGTATTTGTATTGATTCAAAAAGACTATAATCAGGACTACCTTGACTGCGTAAATATTCAGTTACTGCTTTAACTTCCTCTTCGCCTACATAGGCACCATGAACTCTTATTATTTTTACACCTGAAACCATAAAAAGCATATCACCCATTCCAAGAAGCTTTTCAGCGCCCTGTGTATCAAGTATTGTTCTTGAATCCACACGGGATGTAACCTGAAAGGCAATTCTTGCAGGAAAGTTTGCCTTAATTATTCCTGTTATTACATCAACACTTGGACGCTGTGTTGCAACAACAAGATGAATTCCTGATGCTCTTGCCATCTGAGCAATTCTGGTAACAGCCTGTTCAACTTCTGTTGGTGCTGTGAACATCAAGTCTGCAAACTCATCAATAAAAACAACAATATATGGAACTTTTTCTTCAAAAGAAACTGTCTGATTGTAACTATCAATGTTTCTAAATCCTTTTGATGCAAAAAGTTTGTATCTTCGTTCCATTTCAACAATTACTTTTTTCAAAGCTTCGGATGCTTCCTTAGGGTCTGTTATAACAGGGGACATTAGATGAGGAATATTTTCATATGTTGAAAGCTCAAGAAGCTTTGGGTCAATAAGAAGAAGTCTTACATCATGCGGAGTTGCTTTATAAAGGAGACTTAAAATCATTGTATTTAAACATACACTTTTACCAGAGCCGGTTGCACCTGCCACAAGTAAGTGGGGCATTTTTGAAAGGTCAGTTATTACAGGATTTCCGTATATATCTTTACCAAGTGCAAGAGCTAAGTAAGAGGCACTGCTTTGAAACTTTTCTGATGCAATAATCTCACCGAGTCTTACAATCTGTCTTTTTTTATTTGGGACTTCTATGCCAATTGCAGACCTTCCTGGAATTGGATATATTCTTATGCTCTGAGCTTTAAGTGAAAGGGCAAGTTCATCACTGAGAGTTATGATTTTACTGAGTTTTATCCCGCTTGCAGGTTCAAATTCATACATTGTAACCACAGGACCTGGATGGACCTCTTTTATTGTCCCATGAATACCAAATTCAGCAAATCTTGCTTCAATGCTACTGGCAGAGGCTATAATTTCTTCCTTTGATATATTGTCATCATGCTTTTCAATTTTTAAAAGAGAAAGAGGTGGAATTATAAAACCCTTTTGCTCTGCTTCAATTTTTTGTTTTTCATCAATGTCCTTAGGCTTTAATCTGGTTTCGCTTTTGAGATTTAAATTATCAGCCTTTTTTACAGGTTCTTCAGGTTTTGAAACTTTCACAACCTTTATTCCCTCACCAGCTTCAGGAGAGGTTTCTTTAATAGAACTAATTTCTTTTCTTTTTATCAATTCTGGCTTAATAAGAATAACTGAAGCAATGAAGACAGAAGCCCACAAAATATAAGTTCCTGCAATTGAAAGAAACTTTTCAGTCAGATGAAAGGCTATCCATGAAATACCTTCTGGAAGTTTTTTATAGGTCTCAATATTTTTCCTTAATGGTTCAAGCATGATGGATAAAGAAAACAGCAGGGTTAGAAACCATATAAGTTTTCCTATATTTAGCTTTTTACCAGTAAACTTTCTGATTCCGTAGAAAACTAAAAGTAGCGGAATTAAAAATGTAGCAATTCCAAAGGTACTTAGTAAAAGGTCTGAAAGATATGAACCAACTATCCCTCCATAGTTTAATGGTTTTGATTTTGTAAAAGTTAAAGGTGAGGGGTCTAAAAAATTGTAACTTATAAGGGTTATAGCAAGATAAACTGAAAAGGCGATTAATAAAATAGCTTTAAAAATATTTAAAGCTGAAAAATCTTTGATTTCTTCAGTTTTTTTGTTCAAAGAACTTTTTTTTATCGGCTTTTTATATATTACCCTTTGTCGCATCAGTTTCTAAAAAAATATAACAGAAAAATAACAACCGCTAAAAACCATCTGTAGTATATGAAAAGATTGAGAGGATACTTTTGGAGAAAGCTAAGTAAAAATTTAATTGCTATTATTCCCGTAATTGCAGCTGAAATTACTCCAATAATGAAAAGAGAGTAATCATGGGACTGTCCAATTTTTATAGATTTATAAAAATCCAGCATTGCAGCACCTGCAATTGCAGGTGTTGAAAGCAGAAACGAAAACTTTGCTGCATAGGCTCTATCAAGTCCTTTAAATAATCCTGCTGTAATTGTTATACCAGAACGTGAAACCCCTGGAATAAGAGCTATTGCTTGAGCTGTACCAATTACTACAGCATCTGAAAGAGTTACAGCTCTTATTAATTTTTTACCTACTTTTTCTGCATAAAGCATTAGAAATCCAACTAATATAAGTGTAACCACAATAATTAAAGGATGTCTCAGTGCACTTTCTATCAAATCATGAAAAGCTATACCTGCAATACCTGCAGGAATTGTTCCGATTATGATAAATAGTAGCATTTTTCTTTCTCTGAAAAATATATTTATCCAGTCTTTCCAGAAGCAATAAAGAAGGGATATAAGAGTTCCCACATGAACAGCAATATCAAAACTCAGTGAATTAACAATTCCACTCCAACCAAAAATCCATGGCGTTATCACAAGATGGGCAGTACTGCTTATTGGTAAAAACTCAGTAATTCCCTGAATAATTCCAAGAATAATAGCTTTAAAAAGTTCATCCATTAATTTTTCCCTCTTTTAATTTCTTAAACCTGTTCAAGACTTGTAATTTATTGAAAATCAATAAACCACAACTCCTGCTATTTTTCAATTACCTCCAACTGTCATTCCGACTTTTAGGAGACCCTTCGCTTACGCTCAGGGTGACAGTAAAAGGGTCAGATTCCTCGGGCAATGCCAGAGGAATGAAAGTTAGTAATTGCACAGTTCCGAAATTTATTAACTCATCTATTTTAACAGGTCTTTTAGGTTTCAATCCTAATTTTTTATAGCACAAACAAATTTTGTTAAATTTTCTTCATCAAGCCTCAATCCCATTGTCTCATCCGAGGATTTTCTTCAAAAATCCTTCTTTTTGCCCAATAAAATGAAGGAATCTATTTTTATGAAGAATCAAAGGAGTTCCAGAAGACTTTACAACACTTGGAGGAAGTTTGTTTTTAAGTGCCTCTGCATCCTTTGGCTCATAAATGCTTTTGAGGTCTACTACAAAAAATTTCTCACCTCCGTCTTTCATCTCTTTGAAATCTTTCTTTCTTGTAAGATAAAAAGCTTGCCATTCCTGACTTCCTATCTTGTAGTAATCTCCACAAGGGCTTTCACTTATAAAATCTGGAACTTCCAGTTCTGTTTGTTTAAACATCTCAATAAATATTTGTCTTGAAAGAAATAGAGGGTCTTCAATCTTGAAAAACTCTTCATCAGTCATTTTTTTTGCAAACTCTTTAAGGAAATATCTAAATAAGCTGTCGTCAATACCATCAACTTTTTCCTCAAAATATTTTTCTGCCTTTTCTTTTGCTTTTTTATCCTCTGAGAAAGGTGAGCCAAAATGTAAGTAATAAATTCTTCTTATTACCTGACTTTCTGCGCTAAATCCCACATTTGATGTGCCAATAAGACAGGGATGAGGGTCAGTAATTGTGTTTGTGAGAGTCTTTATCAGTCTTTCTCCTTCTCCTCTAAAGAAGTTATCGTATATTTCATCAACTAAAATGGGAAAGACATTGTTTGAAGAAAATATGTCATAGAGAATTCTCTGTGTTTTTGTATAGATGTCTTTGTAATTGAATACTTCAAAGTTGTTGCCAAGTAGTTTGTTTATAAATAAAAGAAGTTTTGTCTTTCCAGTGTTTGCAAGCCCTCCAAGTATTAAAACAATCGGTATTTCTGCAAGTTTTTCATCTCCTTTATGTTTCTTTACATGCTTTCTTATGAGATATATAAACGGTGAGGTAAAGGCAAAAAGTATTGCCTCAAATACTCTTTTAAGCACTTCTCTGTCTTTGTAAATTGCAAATTCCCAATAAGAATTGACAAAGTTAACAAGTTTTGCAAGATTGCTTTGTAGTTCTTCTTTTGTAAGGCTTACTGTATAGGAAACAGCCTGCTCATTTTCTTTTACATAAAACTCCCAGTTAGCGGGATTTAGATAAAGAAAGTTTCTTTTATCAATGAACTCCTGAGTTCTTTTGTGAGAGAAGGATACAATTTCCCTGAGCTTGTCCTTAAGTGTTACTAATTTTTGCTTTGGTTCAAAAGAATAGCCATTTTTTGTTTTCTTAGTCACATGCTCAATGATTTTTTCAATTCTTTCAATCTCCATTATTTTTTTATCTATCCTTTCCCTTTCATCCATAACCTCAACTACCAAACTTTCTGCATCTCCTCCACTCTGTATCTGTCTTTGCACCCTTTCAACAATGCTTTCAGTTCTATCATCTGGTGTAAATATTAGAATATTCTCTGTTTTTAATATCAGACTTTGAAGCTTTTTTCTTGTTTTTTCGCTTAAGAAATCCACAGAGTTTTGATATATCTCTTCAAATCTATTGAGATATGTTTTGCAGAACAAAGGATTATAGGAACTGTCATAGACAATGAGCTCTTCATACTGTCTGCTATTACTAAAAGCAGAGTTAGTGAAATTTGCAGAACCTACCATTACTCTTAAACTCCCCTCATCATCAGAAAGTATATAAATCTTTGAGTGTATTCGCTCACCTGCTTTCATATATCTTAGCTCAATTTTCCCGGTTGTAAGAGCTTCAAGAACTTCAGGGTCTGCCTCAGCAGAATGGATAAATCTCTCTTCAGAAGTTGGGTCAAGCACATAGAATTCTCTTGCTGATTCTTCCTCTCCCAATATGGTTATGACCTTTTTAAATGTTTTCACCTTATCAAAGAAAAAATCAGGAGAAGAAACATAGGTAACAACCCTTAAGTCGGTAAAGTTATGATAAAAAAGTGAAAGAGGATCTTCTTTAAATGGCTTGTCATTGTAAAGAATGTGCAGATAAGAAACTTTTTTTGTGAATAAATCCATAAATTATTATATCATTCAGATAAGATTATCTGTCTTTTAAATCTTTCTTTTTTTCAATCTCAGGGAATTGCTTACCACTGAGACAGAACTTAGAGACATTGCTAAGGAAGCAAGCATTGGATTAAGAAGTGGACCACCAAAAATGTAAAGAACTCCAGCAGCAACTGGAATGCCGATTACATTATAGATGAATGCCCAGAAAAGGTTTTCTTTTATCGTTCTGAGAGTGAGCTTACTTAACCTGATAAGCACCGGAACTCCTTTAAGCCCTCCTTTCATAAGTGTTACATCAGCTGTATGGATTGCAATGTCTGTTCCGCTTCCCATTGCAATACCTATATTTGCCTCTGCCAATGCAGGTGCGTCATTTATTCCATCACCTATCATGGCAACATTTTTTCTCTCAACAACTCTGAATTTTCTTACAATCTTTGCCTTTTCATTGGGAAGCACTCCTGCAAAATATATCTTAATTTCCAGTTTTTCTGCTACTGCCTTTGCAGTAAGTTCATTATCTCCTGTTATTATAGCTACTTCAATTCCCATTTTCTGTAATTCTTTTATGGTTTCTACGGATTCTTCTCTTATTGGGTCTGCAATGAAAAATATTGCTTTTATGTTTCCATCAATAGCAGCATAAACTGTTGTCGTAGACTCTGAATAAGAGAGTTCTGGTAAATTTATATTTTTTTTCTGCATTAGTTTACTGCTTCCTATTAAAACTTCCCTTTTGTCTCCCTTTGCATCAAAAACTTTTGCCAAAACTCCTCCACCAGCAACTACTTCAAAGGACTCTGGCTCATCGGGATTTATTCCCTCTCTCATGCAATGCCTTATTATCGCCTTTGCAAGAGGATGCTCAGAGTATTTTTCAGCAGTAGCACAAAGACTTAAAATTTCGCTCTTATCCACATCAAGGTATTGCACATCTTTTACTTCAGGTTTTCCTTGTGTGAGTGTGCCTGTTTTATCTGAAAAAAGAATTTCAATTTTGCCAACTTCCTCAAGTTTTTCCACATTTCTTATGAGTATCCCTTCTTTTGCAGACCTTCCTGTGGCAACCATAATTGCTGTTGGAGTAGCAAGTCCTAATGCACAGGGGCAGGCAATTATAAGGACTGCGATACTATTACTTAAAGCCTGCGAAACTTCTCCCTGTAAGAACATCCATAGGGCAAAGGTTAACACTGCTACTGCCAAAACCGTAGGAACAAATATGGCTGAGATTTTATCTGCAAGCCTCTGAACAGGTGGTTTTCCTGTCTGTGCTTCCTGTATTAGTTTGATTATCTGGTTTAAAAGGGCATTTTTACCAACAGCCTTTGCTTCAACTTTAATAACTCCACTTAGTAAGATTGTTCCTCCGATTACTTTCTCTCCAGCAGATTTGTCAACAGGAATTGGTTCTCCTGTTATCATAGATTCATCAACGGTTGCTTCACCTTCTACAATAATTCCATCTACAGGTATTTTTTCAGACTGTCTTATCAGCACAATATCTTCGGGCAAAACTTCATCAATGTTTATTTCCTGCTCTTTTCCATCTCTTATTACAACTGCTCGTTTGGGCTGAAGTTGAATAAGCCTTTGTATTGCCTCTGATGTTTTTGCCTTTGCCTTTTCTTCAAGGGTTCTACCAAAAAGTATGAGGGTAATTATTACTGCTGAAGTTTCAAAATAAAGATGAAATCCTCCATGACCCAAAATTAGCATAGCAACGCTGTAAAAATAGGCAGCATTTGTTCCCAGACTTACAAGGCTATTCATGTTTGCTGTGCCGTGTTTCAGAGCAAGAAATGCAAGCCTGTGAAATCTCCATCCTGTAATAAACTGGACAGGTGTTGTAAGCACAAGCTGTATAATTCCCTCATGTAAAAAAGGAATGTGAAACATGCTACCTAAAAACACAGGCAATGTAAAAATAAAACTTATGATGAGGTCTTTTTTTAGTTTTTTAAACTCTTTCTTTTTTTCTTCAAAGGCTGATATTGTATCCGCATATTTTTTTGCTTTTATACCAAGAGTTTTAATGGCAGATAAAATTTTATCTTCATCAATAATTGTTGGTATATAAGATAAAACAATATTTTTATTCACAATATCTATTTTTACCTCAACCACTCCTTCAAGCTGAGCAATTTTTTCTTCAATAGGTCTTGCACTGTCAGGGGCAAGTTCACTTATCTGTAGATAAAGATTTGTTTTACCTATGTCGTATCCGGTTGCTCTTACTATGCTGATTAATCTGTGAATGTCAACTTTATCAGTTACTTCAATCTTTGCTTTTTCAGTAAGAAGATTTACTTCCGCACTGATAACTTCTTCTAATCTGTTTAATGCTCTTTGAACTGCTTGAGCACAGGCAGCACATGTCATTCCTTTGATAGGTATTTCAACTATTTTTGTCATTGCTTTATTTTATAATTATTGGATTTTTCTCTGCCTTAATACTTCAAAAGTAATTAAAGCGGATGCAACTGAAACATTTAAAGAGTTTATTGTGCCTCTCATAGGAATTTTTATAACTTTATCACATAAGGCAATTACTGTTTGTCTGATTCCCTTTCCTTCAGAACCAACAATTAAACCTAAAGGCTGAGTAAAATCGCTTTCCCAGAATACATCCTTAGCCTGTGCTTCTGCTCCATATATTGTGATATTATGTTCTTTGAGAGTTTTTATCGCATACTTAATATTATTGATTTCTACAAGATTAACATGCCATACTGCTCCTGCTGATGCTTTCCATACAGATGGGACAATTCCTACTGAGCGTTTTTTCTGATAAATTATTGCATGGACTCCTGCTGCATCAGCAATTCTACAGATGCTTCCAAAATTTTGAGGGTCTTCAACTAAATCAAGAATTAGGAAAAAAGCAGGCTCATTTTTTTTAAATGAAATTTTTAAAGCTTCATCAAGAGTTATTGTTTTCTTGGGTTTTATTTTGGCAACTACTCCTTGATGAACTCCTTGTGTGATTTTTTCAATGAATGTTTCTTCAACTATTTTTACTGAAATTGATTTTTCCTCTGCCAGCCTCAGAATTTCTTTAAGCTTTGAAATTCTATTTTTTGATATATAAATTTCCTTTAATGCATCAGATATTTTGAAAGATTCAAGAACAGGATTTACACCATATATATACATTAATTTATCTTTACTTTCCATATAGTTCTGTCTGGTTTATCTTCAAGAATAATTCCCTTTGATAAAAGTTGTTCACGAATACTGTCAGCTTTTTTCCAATCTTTATTTTTTCTTGCCTCAGTTCTTTCTTTAATGAGTCTATTTATTTCTTCTTCTTTAATGGCAATTTTTTTAACTTTAAGTAAATCTCTATACCAATCAACAGGTTGTCTCTGAAATAGATTTAATACACTACCAATTTCTTTGATTGCTCTTTTTGCAGTTACAAGAAAATCAATTTCTTTATTCTGTGATGGTTTTTTATCCATAAATCGGTTTATTTCTTTAATAAACTCAAATAGTATTCCTAAGGCTTTTGCTGTATTGAAATCATCATCCATTGCTTTTTCAAATTCTGGTTTCAGATTTTCAAGCATGGCTTTAACTTTGTCAAACTCTATGGAGCTTTTATCATTTATTTCAATTTTTTCAAAATCTTCAATTCTCATTATGGTGCTGTATACTCTGTCAACTGTTGCTTCAGCTTCTTTAATATATTCATGAGCAAACTCAATTGGGCTTCTGTAATGGCTTGAAAGAAGAAATAGTCTCAATGCTTCAGCATCATAAATATCAAGTAAATCCCTTATGTTAAGAACATTACCTAAGGATTTTGACATTTTTTCTTTATTTATTGTTACAAATCCATTATGAATCCAATATTTTGCAAAGGGTTTCCCAGTAAATGCTTCAGACTGGGCAATCTCATTTTCATGATGAGGGAATATTAAATCCGCGCCTCCGCCATGAATATCAAAGGTTTCACCAAGATATTTTATTGACATAGCAGAACACTCAATATGCCATCCAGGACGTCCTTTGCCCCATGGAGAATCCCACCATGGCTCTCCGGGTTTTGATGCTTTCCATAGTGCGAAATCAAGAGGGCTTTTTTTCCTTTCATCAACTTCAACACGAGCTCCACTTATAAGTTCATCAATTTTTTTCTTGGAAAGTTTTCCATACTGTGGAAATTTTTCAACTGAAAAATAAACGCTTTTTGCCTGTCCTTCCTCAATTTCATAGGCATATCCTTTATTAATCAGTGTCTGAATTATTTCAATCATTTCATTTATATGCTCTGTTGCTTTTGGCTCAATATCTGCTCTTGTTATTCCAAGACGGTCCATATCTTTATAGTATTCTCCAGTATATTTTTCAGCAATTTCTTTCCATGAAACTCCTTCTTTATTTGCCCTGTTTATAATTTTGTCATCAATATCCGTGAAGTTTTTGACAAATTTTACTTCATAGCCTTTATAGCGAAGATATTTTACAATTACATCAAAAACAACAGCGCTTCTTGCATGTCCGATATGACATAGGTCATAGACAGTAACTCCACATGCATAGATGCCTACTTTTTTGTCATTTATTGGCTTAAACTCTTCCAGCTTGTCTGTAAGTGTGTTGAAAACCCTCATTTTCTCCTCCGCCTCTGAATTTATGCCTATTTTAACTTAATTCTTTAAATCTTTCCCAATCTGTATGAGGTAAAAATAGTGCAGATATATATTCATCCATAAATTTTTTTGAACGTGAAAGGTCAATATACGTCATTTTATCAGCGATTTCTTCAGCTGTTTCTCTCAGTTGATAACTAAGAGTGCATAAAATCGCACCGGCTAAAGAAGTATTCCCAAGAAACTGAAATCTATTTTCGGGTAAATTGGGTAACATGCCAATTTTTAATGCTTTTTTAATATTTATAAACTCGCCAAATCCTCCTGCAATGTAAACCTTTGATATATCCTTTTCACTAATTCCAACTTCTTCAAGCAGTGTTGATATTCCTGCATAAATTGCAGCTTTTGCCCTGATTATATTGTCAATGTCTGCCTGAGTAATATAACAGTTTTCGGAAATAATGAATCTTTGTTCATCATTAACTTCTTTTATCCATTGAGAAAATCCTTTAATGAGTTTTCCCTTTTGATCAATAATTCCTTCTGAAAAAAGCTCAGAAACAATATCTATCATTCCTGAGCCGCATATGCCTGATGGTGGCATATCTCCAATTACCTTTATTTTAAAACTATCTGAATTTTTATTATAGGAGAAAGATTCTATAGCTCCTGAAGTAGCTCTCATCCCACAACTTATTCCACTTCCTTCAAAACAAGGACCTGCGGAGGTAGATGCTGTTACAAGCCATTGTTTATTACCTATAACAACTTCTCCATTAGTTCCAATGTCTATGAATAAAGAGATTTCTTCTTGAAGATACATTTGTGATGCCAATATACCTGCAACAATATCTCCTCCAACATAACCTGCAATAGATGAAACTGTGTAAACAGGTGCATTTGGTTCTATAAGAAGTTTTGCCTGAGCCGCATTCCATACAGGATAATGATTTAAAACTGGTGTATAGGGTTCTTCTCTTATATATTTTGGATTAATTCCCCAGAAAATATGAGCCATTGTTGTATTTGCAGAGATTGTTACATATAAAATTTTCCCATCCCTGTGTTTCATGAAGACTGTATTAATGAGGGCATTTATATCATCAACAATGCATTTTCTTAAGATATCAAGTCCATTTTTATTTTCAACTGCGTAAATAATTCGTGTAATAACATCGTCTCCATAGGAAATCTGAGAGTTATAGCATGAGGCTATATCAATGACTCTTCCTTCTTCAAGATCAATTAGAGCGATAGCAACAGTTGTTGTGCCTATATCAACAGCAACTCCATAAAGTTTTGTATCTGGTTCTATAAAATCAATAATTTCCTTTTCTGTAAGAACAACAGTAATCTGCCATTTATTTTTTCTTAAAAATTCAGGCAGCAGTGAAACAAGTTTTCTGGATATTGAAATTTTTTTATTTAAAGTCTGTCTTATATTTTCAAAGTCTGCTTTTGAATTTTCAATTGTAGGAGGCTCAATCTTTAATGAAACTTTTTTAACTAAGGGTTCAAATAAAGACGGATTGTCTTTAAAAGGTTTCTCAACCAACCACAATTTTGCTGCGGAGATTCTTTCTGTAACAGTAATTAGTTTTTCCGGAACTTCAATTATAATATCACTTTCTGGATAAGTTTGACATGCAAGAACATAGCCAAGTTTTTTTTCATCTTCTGATATTCCAAAAAAAGAAGATGTTTTTGATTTGCCTTCAACAATTCTTAATTTGCATCTTCCACAAATTCCTTTGCCTCCACAAGATGCTGGAAGATAGATAGCATGACTCTGTAAAACTTGGAGAAGAGTCTCTCCATGAGTTTCAAAAATTTCACCACGATTTGTCCTAATTTTATACATGATTTAAAATTATATCATGAAAGCTCTTGTTTATCGGATGGGAGGATTAGGTGACAGTCTTCTCATTTATCCGATTCTTGAAATACTTAATAAAAAAGGCTATGATGTTACTGTATGGGGAAATCCAGAATACTTCAGGCTTGCTGAAATATCAGGATTTTGCATAAAAACAGTTTTTTATGAGCCAAAGGAACAATATGATTTAAAAATAATTTTTTCAAAAAATAGAGAGATTTTAAAAAACTCCCAGAATAACTCCATTTATATTAATCCAATTCCGACACAGCAAACTTGGATTGTTGATTATTACTTAGAAAAAGTTGGCTTTAATAATGAAAGGTATTCAAAGATTCTTCCAGTATCTTTTTCAGAAAGTAAACATAATAATCTTTGCATTGTTCATCCAGGAAGTGGTTCAAAAAAGAAAAATCCTGATTTAATTTTTTTCTTTGAGTTAGAAAAATTTTTAAAAGAATTAGGCTTTGATATTCTCTATTTACTTGGTCCAGCTGAAACAGAGTTTGCAGAAGTATTTAAAAACTCAGTTTATATAGAAAATCCTGTAGAAATCGCTAAACTGCTAAGCAAAGCGAATCTTTATATTGGACTTGATAGCGGAATAAGTCACTTAAGCAGTTATCTTGGAATCCCTTCAATCATTATTTTTGGTCCAACAGAGCCTCAAGTATGGCATCCTATTGGTGAAAATTTTATGATTATTTGTTATGAAAGCTGTTCAGCCTGTTTTCCTGATGTGTGCAAAGAAAGAAAATGTCTGGAACCTGAATTTTTACTCAATAAAATCAAATCTCTGCAAATATATCAAAAAGCTTGAAATTTCTTAGGCTTAAATAATGAGCATGAAGAATTAAAAGATAACCTTTTGAGTTGAGGTTGTAAAGTTTTTCAGGCTGAAGTCTTGACATATGTTCAATATTGGCTATTAACATATTGCGAAACTGCATTTTACCAAGTTTTGTTTCAATATCAAGATTTAATGTTCTTAAGTATCCTCCTTCAAATAACTCCTTTGAACATTCCTCTGCATCATGAAAATCTCTTGCAAGCTCTGTGAGCCCTGCCTTTATTTTTGAAAAAAATTCTGTTTCATTGCCATCATCGTCAAAAATTCTTTCTCCATCTGATGAGGCAAAGGTTTCATCAAAAATAATTGTATAATCATCTTCCTCCTTAAATACTCCAAAAGGATAATGTTTGCAGATATTTGGCACGGTGTCAAGCTTCCATTGTCCATTCTTTTTTAGAAATATATTCTTATTATTAATTCCTATAACAGCGAATGGAAAAACAATTTCATCCTGAATACCAAACATAACAGGATAATACATGGTAGCAGATAAAATTTCAGAATAAGTAAGAGGAACAACTTCAACATTTTCCATATATAAATAATCTTCAGGCATTTTTACTTTTAAATATCTATGAACTGTGCTATCTAAGGCAACAGCTTTTTTAAATGCTTTCATTATTGCCTTCATTTTAGCCTCCTCCTGATAAAAAAGTTTTTAAATTATAGCATAAAACTTTTCTTGACAGCACATTCTTTAAACAATTATAAATAATATATTGTTAAAAAATTTGGAAGGAGCTAATATGAATAAAGTTCTAATGAAGGGCAACGAAGCTGTTGCAGAGGCTGCTATTCAGGCAGGGCTAAAATTTTATGCAGGATACCCTATAACGCCACAGAATGAAATTCCTGAGTATTTATCAAAAAGATTACCAGAAGCAGGCGGGGTATTTATTCAGGCAGAAAGTGAAATTGCTGCGATAAATATGATTTATGGTGCTTCAGCATGTGGCGTAAGAGTCATGACATCTTCAAGTTCACCAGGAATCAGCCTCAAACAGGAAGCTATCTCCTATCTTGCAGGAGCTGAGCTTCCTGCAGTTATTGTAAATATGATGCGTGGTGGACCTGGGCTTGGAAACATCTCAGGCAGTCAGGCAGACTATTTTCAAGCAGTAAAGGGTGGTGGGCATGGAGATTACAGGCTTCTTGTATATGCGCCATTCAGTGTGCAGGAACTCTGGGATTATACAATTTTAGCCTTTGAAAAAGCTGATGAATGGAGAAATCCTGTGATGATTCTTGGAGATGGAGTAATTGCGCAGATGATGGAACCTCTTATTCAGAGAGTTCCGGAATTAAAAGTCTATGATAAGTCTTCATGGGCACTCACAGGAGCAAAGGGAAGACCGTCACGATTTATAAGAACTCTGTTGATGACTGAAGGAGAACTTGAGAAACACAATTGGAAGCTACAGGGAAAATATAAACAATGGAAAGAAAAAGAAGTTAGATATGAAACTTATTTTGTAGATGATGCAGATGTGGTGGTTGTAGCCTTTGGCTCTGCTGCGAGGATTTCTCTTTCAGCAGTAAGAAAATTAAGACAAGAAGGCTTAAAAATCGGACTTTTAAGACCTATCACATTGTTCCCCTTTCCTGAAGAGCCAATAAGGCGGCTTGCACAGGAAATTGAAAGATTCATTGTTGTAGAGTTTAATGCAGGACAGATGGTTGAAGATGTAAAACTTGCAGTAAATGGTATGGCTGAAGTTTATTTGTATGGTAGACCCGGAGGGAATATAGTAACAGCAGAAGATGTATATGAGGCTCTTGCAAGATATGCATCTTCTGAAAGAACCATGGTTTCTGTAAAATAATATATTGTTATGCATATTGAAAAAGTAGCGGTTTCTATTGCTGTAATAATACTTGTATTGGCAGTTTTATTAATTGTAAGAAGTTTTTTATTCAGAATTCTTCATAAATGGGCTGAAAAAACAAAAACAGGTTTTGACAATCTAATAATAAATACAATTAAAAGTCCTTCAATTTTTTGGTGTATAGGAATAGCTCTTTATATTGGACTTGAAAGTTCAGAAATTCCCTTAAAGTACACTTTCTATATAATTAAGGCTATTCATATCTTGATAATCTTATCAATTACCGTAGTTGCTGCAAATCTTGTTACCAGAGTTTTTATCAGATATATTGATCGCTCATCAGTTTCTGTTCAATCAACAGGACTTTTAAACACAATAATCAAAACTGCTGTCTATTTAATCGGTTTTATAATTATCCTTAACATTCTCGGAATTTCTATAGCGCCTTTGATAACAGCCTTAGGAATAGGCGGCTTAGCTGTTGCTCTTGCTCTTAAAGATACTCTTGAAAATCTCTTTGCAGGTATTCACATTATGGCAGAAAAAACAGTAAGAGTTGGAGACTTTATAAGGCTTGAGACAGGTCAGGAAGGATACGTTGAAGATATATCATGGAGGACAACAAGAATCAGAATGCTTCCCAATAATATGATAGTAATTCCTAACAGTAAGCTTGCTCAAAGTATTGTTGTAAATTATTTTCTTCCCGAAAAAACAATGTCATTCCAAATTCCCATAAGTGTTAGTTATGACTCAGACCCTGAATTAGTAGAAAAAATATTGATTGAAGAGGTAAAAAAAGCAATAAAGGAAGTTCCTGGGCTACTCAGCGAACCTTCTCCTGTCGTAAGATTTATCCCGGGTTTTGGTGAAAGTTCTCTTGATTTTACTCTTGTGTGTCATGTAAAAGAATTTGTTGACCAGTATCCAGTCCAACATGAACTAAGAAAGAGAATTTTTAAACGTTTCCAACAGGAAGGCATTGAAATTCCATTTCCTCAAAGAGTTGTATGGCTTAAAAATGAGAAATAACACTATTTTGAGTGGCATTTAAAATGTTCTTTATAAACTCTGCCCATGCATATTTTCTCTCAGTTTATTAAAGTATTAAGCTTGATAAAATTTAGACAAGTGCTAAATTTTTAAATTAGAATAAACTGATGGAATTGCGGACACTTTTATTCGGTGAAGGGCTTTTTGAGACAATACTTTGGCAAGGTAAAACACCTAAACTTTTAAGACACTACAAAAGGCTTAAAAATTCCGCAGAGTTTTTCCAGATTCCCTGCCCAGATTTTGAGACTTTCTGTCAAGAAATAGAGAAAAATACAAAAAGTGAAAAAAATCTTTATGTAAAATTCTGCCTGCTTTCAAAGGGGGAGGCTCTTTATTACTCCCTGCCTAAGGAGTCAGAAATTTTAGTGATTGCGAAGGAGCTTGTCCCTGATAGAACACCAAAAAAACTCTGCCTTTCAAACATAAAGAGACACAGTGCGAACCCTGTTATCTATCACAAAACTATGAACTATCTTCCAAATATTCTTGCAAAAAGAGAAGCTCTATCAAAGGGCTTTGATGATGCAATTATGTTGAACGAGAGAGATGAAATAACAGAGTGCTCAGCCTCAAATATTTTGATAGTTAAGGATAACAAACTTCTCACTCCTACCCGTGAATGTGGACTATTGATGGGCACAACAATGGAGATTTTGATTGAAAAAATGAATGTAAAAGAGGAAAGGCTTACTATAGATGACCTTTACAATGCTTCATCAGTATTTATAACAAACAGCCTTATCGGAGCATTACCGGTAGTTCAGTTTGAAAATAAAAATTACTCTATAACTCCCGAACTCCTTAACTCTATAAACTCAATAATTGAAGAGGAAAACTCCCTGTAAATGCTTATACTTTGTGGTAGCTGGCTTAATAAAAAGGGATTTTATGAGGCAGAGATTGAAGATGTTAGATTTTATCAAAGTCTTTCTCAGATAAGAGAAGTTGAACCAATTAGTTTTGTCATATTTTCCTATGACCTTTCAGGTGAAATCCTTGATTTTAAGCTACAGAGCACGGACTTGCCCTCAGTGATAGTTATCAAGATAAGAAAATTCAAAAAAATCAATAAAAAAAAGGGTCACTATAATCTTCTGCCATACAGCATGAGCTTAAAAGACAGTGAATTTATTGCAGGCATTCAAAAAATTCGCAATCTTATTGAAGAAGGCACTGTCTATCAGATAAATCTTACAAATCGTTTTGATTTTGAGTTTAAGGGCAATCCTGTGAATTTGTTTTTCAGATTTTACAAAAATCAGCCTGTACCATATGGATTTTTTCTCAATTTTGGTGATTTTTTCGTAGTTTCTGGCTCTATGGAACTCTTTCTGGAAAAGTTAGGTGAAAGAATCGTCAGCAAGCCAATAAAGGGAACTTCTAAATCATTGAGATTTCTTCAAAACAGCCACAAAGACAAAGCAGAAAACCTCATGATTACAGACATGATGCGTAATGACATAGGAAGAATTGCTCAGATTGGAAGCGTAAAAGTTACAGAACTTTTTAAAATAACAAAATACAGAACTCTTTATCAAATGCACTCTACTGTTGAAGGCATCACAAACCAATCCATTATTGACATAATAAAGGAAACCTTTCCACCCGCCTCTGTAACAGGTGCACCAAAGAGAAAGGCTGTTGAAATGATAGATATCCTTGAACCTCATGCCCGTAGTTATTATTGCGGATGCGGAGGACTTGTAAGAAATGAAACTGACTTTACATTGTCAGTGCTTATAAGAACTGCCGTAGGTAAAGGTAACAGGCTTTCCTACTACGCAGGCTGTGGCATTGTCTGGAACTCAGTGCCTGAGAGGGAGTTAGAGGAGCTCTACTTGAAAGTGAAAGCTTTTTATAAAAGATAATTAACTTTTTTCTGAGAGAGTTATTCTTGAAATATCCTTGAATTTATCAAAATCCCTATCAAAGCTATAAATCTCTCTTATGCCGTGCTCAATCATGAAGTGATAATTAAAAATGTCTGCAAAAGAAATCTGTTTTTCAGGAAAATCAATCAAAGCCCTTTCAAAAATTTTTTTAAAAGGCAACTTCAATCCTCTTAGAGAAATTAATGGTAAAACTAAATCTCTTATTTCCTCTCTTGTACAATTGTAAAAACTCTGAAGGGTAAATACTAATTCAAACATTACCAAAGGACTCGTTATAACTTTTTCCTCGTTTCTCTCAATTCTTTTTAATAGCTCTAAAACTGCCTGAGCTTTCTCTTCATCATCTCTTGTTAAATATCTGAGAAAAAAGTTTGGATCAATAAATCTCATTTGATTTCCTCTGAAACTTCCTGGGCAATTTGAGCCTCAATAAAATTTCTAATTTTGTTAAAATCTTCTGGTTTATTTTTAGGTTTGACCTTCCCGAAATTCTCCTCTATTTTTGACCTCACAGGTTTGAGCTTAACTTCATTGTTCTCAATTATAAAATTAACCGTATCACCTTTATTTATCTTCAAAAACTCTCTGATTTTTTTGGGAATTGTAATCTGATATTTCTTTGTAAGAGCTGATTTTTCTGTAATATTTTTCATTAAGTAATACCTCCTTTATAGTATTACTTCAATATAGCAAATTTTTATCCCTTAAATCAAGAATAAACCTTTACTAAAGAATAGTCTCTCCTAAATGATTGCATGGCACTGTTTTCTGCGATTACGATTTAAGAATCTGAGTTTAATTCCAGACCAATATTCCAGATGTTAGAAGCTGAGAGAAATTTGCAGGAAAATTTATAAAGTTGACATAATTAACAAAAATGTAAACAAGATATCTTTAATGAAATACCTATAAATATAAATCAAAGCAAATTCTCAAACATTCAGGTTCTGGTAAGAACTCTGTTCCTTGAGGAAGTAATGAAAACAAAGATAGAGGCTTTCTTAAACAGAAAAGAAATCAGAGATGTCTTTGATATAGAGTTTTTGCTTAAAAAAGGTGTTCCTCTTAACGCAAAAAAAGAGGAACTTCAGCAATTACTTGAAGGTATAAAGGATTTTTCAAAAAATGACTACTCAGTAAAACTTGGCTCAATAGTTGATGCAGAATGGCGAAATTATTACATTAAGGAAAACTTTAAGATTCTTGTAATGAAATTAAAGGAGATTTTAGGTGGAGGTTTATAATATTTCCAAAATATTTTCACTTTAAAAGCTAAACTATGTACGCATTTTGCCCTATAAACAACATAGTAAAGACTTAGAGAATTGCAAACATTCCATCTGATAGTCAAAGCTTTTCACATACTCTTATAAATTTTAAGTCTATAATATTTTTTTGAGTTTTGGATATAATGTCTCTGAATTAATCAAAAATTATATTACCCGGAGGTAAGATACCATGATTCCGGATGATAAGACAATAATGTTACCTTTACTGATGTTACTCTCTGATGAAAAGGAAATACACATAAAAGATATTGTAAATGAACTTGCCGAAAAGTTTAAATTAACAAGAGAAGAAAAGGAAAAATTATTACCAAGAGGCAATGAACCAATATTTAATAATCGAGTACGCTGGGCAAAAACCTACTTACAAAAAGCTGGACTTTTAGAAATACCACGAAGAGGATTTTTAAAAATCACTCAAAGAGGTTTAGAGGTTTTAAAAGAAAAGCCAGATAAAATAAATTTTGAATTTCTTATGAGATTTGAAGAATTCAAAATTTGGAGGAACTTATCTTATAAACAAAAGAAAGAAGAAAAACTAAACATAGAAAATAAATCAACAGAGGAAGGAACCCCAGAAGAAGTAATCTCCTCAAAAATTGAAGAAATTAATAACTTAGTAAAATATGATTTAAAAAGTAAAATCAAATCTTTAACTCCAGAACAATTCGAGAGATTTGTGATTGATATCTTATTAAAAATGGGATATGGAGGTTCTTTTGAAGAAGCGAGTCAGCATATAGGTAAAAGCCACGATGGTGGTATAGATGGAATTATAAAACAAGATATTCTCGGCTTAGATAATGTTTACATCCAAGCTAAACAATGGACAGGTAATGTTGGTGCAACAGAACTACAAACATTTGTAGGAGCATTACAAGGTAAAGGGAAAAAGGGGGTCTTCATTACTACTTCACAATTTACAAAAAATGCAACAAAATATGCAAAATCACTATCTGATATTAAAGTTATTCTCATTGATGGAGATAAAATAGTTGATTATATGATGAAATTTAAAATCGGAGTGCAAACTCTAAGAAGCTATGAACTACTTAAAATAGACGAAGATTATTTTGAATTATTCTAAAAAATTTTTATTTTTTTCTTCAAAAAGCATCTTATGATTCAAACTTTTTTCTAAGTATGAGATATTCAAGCGAACATCGGAAATGTCCTCGGGTTACTTGATTCTATATTATGTTCTTATAATGTGCAACCTTTTTTGGTATTTTGTAATTCCTATTTTTGGGGAGACTGGTAAGGAATCATACTATAATTAATCAATATCTTAGGCATAGGAAAAAATTTCTTCCTTAACCATGTGAAGTCTTATAATCTTTGGATAATCCTCTTCTTTTTCAAAATGACACTTAATCGCATCTTTAATATTCATTTTCAATTCCTCTAAAGTATCAGCCTGAGTAAATATAGAATACCCAAGAGCTGAGGCATTATATCCACCTTCTGGGTCTTCCTCTACAATAAAAATTATTTCAAGCATAAAGCCCTCCAACTATTTGATATATATTCATGATTAAACATAAACTCTCTAACTCTAACAACTCTCCACTCCATAAACTCTCTCTATCACTCTCCCAATCAAATCCGTTCCCTCTGAAGTATCAAGCTTTATAAGTTTTTGAGGGTCCACTTCATCGGGAGCTTCAAATTTTTCTTTCTGAGCAAGGTATATTTCCCAGCGGGCATCGGAGATGTCTTCGGATTCTTTACGCTTCATAAATCTTTCTCTTACAACGTTGTCATCAGCGACACACCAAATCCAGTAAATATCAGCAAAACTTAGCTTACGGGCTACTGTTTCCCGATAGGCTCTGTCTCTAAATGTAGCATCAAGTATCACATCTCTGCCTTTTAATAGTACCTCCTCTGCAAGGGCTATCATTTTTTCATAGGTTTTCTCTGTGTATTCTCTGCTATAAATTCCTCTCTCAAAGGGTTCATAATGATGCTCTGTTGGTGCAATTCCTACAAGGCTTTTTCTTACAATGTCTGAAGGAATCCATTCTGCAAGGGTCTCTTTGGCAAGGGCTCTGGCAAGGGTTGATTTGCCTGTTCCTGAAAGTCCAAAAACGACAAAAACTCTGGGCTTGCCCTCTGCATAGAGATAGGCAAGGTCAAAATATTTGCAGGCTGTTTCAAGTGCCTCTTTTCTCTTTTCCTCTGACAAAACAGGGTCATCAGAGGTAAAACAGCCTATTTTCCCCCTTACATAGGCACGGTAGCATTTGTAAAAGTTGAGAACTTTCAATAAATCCCTATCCCCAGATTTTTCCACATAGGAGCTGACAAAATACTCTGAAAACTCCCCAAGCCCGTGAAAATCCAAATCCATGCTTAAAAAGGCTATATCACTTGCCACATCACCACATCTAAATCTTTCATTGAACTCAATGCAGTCAAAGATATAGACTTTCCGTAGGTCATCAAAGCATATATTGGCAGAGTAAAGGTCTCCGTGTCCTTCACGGATATAGCCTCCGTTTATGCGGGATTCAAAAAGGTCTTTTTTATACCTCAAAAAAGTCCTTGTCCAATTCACAATCTCTTCATATCTCCATCTGTTTATTGCCCGTCCCACATATCCCTTTGTCTGAGCAAAGTTTTCCTCTGTGTTAAAGGAGACTGTTTCAATTGAGCCGTGTTCGTTAACTCCTTCTCCTGTGCGAGCGTTTTTGAAGAAGGGAACAAGAATGTCCACAATAAGGTCTATGTGTTTCTGAGTAAGTGAACCTTCCCTTATTAGTTTTTCCATCATTCCATCTATGGGTAACTTTTTCATCTTTACAGCGTATTCAACTATATTCTCCACACTCTCCAACTTGTAACTCCCTTCTATCTCTGAAATAGGGATAACACCAAGATAAATATCAGGGCAGAGCCTTCTATTAAGTTCCACCTCCTTTTCGCAATAAAGTTTTCTCAGATCAAGGGTTGTAAAATCAAGAAAGCCAAAGTTTACGGGTTTTTTTATTTTGTAAACTAATTCATCGGCGATAAATACGTATGAGATGTGGGTCTGAATAATCTCTAAATTCTCAGGCTTATTCGGAAAAGATTCCTTTTTTAGCTCTGTAGCCCATTTTCTCATTTTCTTGCTCCCAAAATGTAGTCTTTAACTACATACTCTGCAAAAGCAAAGGCAGAGGTAAAAGCAGGGGAAATGGCATTAAGGATATGAAGCGTGTTTGAATCTTTGATTACCAAAAAATCCATGACAAGCTCCTTTCTGTCAATATCAATTAACTGAGGTCTGATGCCGACCTTCTTGGAAGGTAAAAGGTCCGCTGGTTCAACTCCTTCAACCATGTCTTTTATGTCTCTATAGATGTTTGCTTTTCTGTATTTTTTTATCTCTGTCAAAGCTGTATTTCTGAACTTTTTATTGCCTAAAAGAAGGGAAAAATCTCTCCAGAGAATCTTTAGAGTCTCAATCCCTAAATCATCAAGCAAACCATAGTTTTCCCTTCCCAAAGCAGGGGTAGCAGTTGGTCCCATATAGACAGTGCCGTCATGCACTTTTGTAAAATGGACACCAAGAAAGGGATTTTTTATGTTAGGTACAGGATAGATATTGCCCTTAACTAAGTATGATTTTTCCTTTTTCAATTTTTTATAAAGTCCCTTAAATGGAACAATTCTGTATTGTTTTGCCAAGCCAAAAAGATGGGCAATTTTGTCTGCATGAGAACCTGCTGCATTAATAAAGAGTTCATAGGATAGTTCACCTTTGTTTGTGAAAAGTCTGCTCTCCCGGAACCCTTTCAAAATAACTTCTTTTTCTACTTTAACTCCTGCAGTCTCTAACTCTCTCTCTAAACTCTCCAAAATCTCCTTAGGATTTATTACCGCTGTAAGGGGTGAATATAAAGCCTGCTTGCAGGTTTTGGCATAGGGCTCAATCTCTTTTAAGGTCTTTTCATCTATAAGCTCAACCTCTGCTTCATTTGCCTTTGCTCTTTTGTAAAGCTCATGAAGCAAAGGTATTTCGCTTTCTTTCTTTGTCACTATTACCTTGCCACTTTCAATAAGTGTAAGCCCTCTTTCCTTACAATATTGCTTCATGAGCAGATTACCCAGTAGGCAGAGTTTTGCCTTAAGGGAGTCGGGAGTGTAATAGATTCCTGCATGGAGCACTCCGCTGTTTCTTCCCGAGGCGTGTCTGCCAAGAGAGATTTCTTTTTCAATTATTGTTATGTCGCTAATCCCTTGACTTACAAGCTCTCTTGCAAGAGATAGCCCAGTGATTCCTGCACCACAGATGATTATCATGCCTTAACCGTTACTTCTTTGTTTTTTGCGTATTCAATGAATTTCCTCACTGCTATACCAAAAACAAACCATGCAAGAAGAAAAAGTATTATTGTAATTCCAATTAAGGGAAAGTTTCCTGAGGGAATAAATTTCTTTGTCAAAAGAAATCCTAATGAATAAATAGTCGTAGCAAGCATGAAAAGGGCAGGAAGAATTGTAAAAAGTCTTTTTTTCTGCATCATTGTAAGCCAAAGGGATAGGGCTATTAAAGCAAGTGCTGCCATAAGTTGATTTGCTGAACCAAAAACGGGCCAGACAATCGCAAACCCATTTTTATAAGCAAGTAGAAACATTGATACAATCATTATTGTGGAGTTAAAAAAACGGGAAAAAATAACACGTGGTGGTTTCTTAAAAAGCGTTCTCCAGAATTCCTGTAAAATCAGTCTTCCAAGCCTTACTGCTGTATCCAGAGTTGTTATAACGAAGCCTTCTATCATAAGAATTCCAAAAATAATTCCTACATAAGAAGGAATACCCAAAGCCTTCTCCATAAACAATCCTGAACCAAGGGCAAAGGCAAGCACAGGATTAGATTTCCCCGCCTGAGGGAAAACAATATCTTTGTAAGAAGCATAGGCAAGCCCTGCTCCGAGGGCAACAATCACTCCCACTGAAAGAATACTTTCCACAAGCATTGCGCCATAGCCGATTTTTCTTGCGTCAGACTCCTTTGATATCTGCTTAACAGTTGTGCCTGTTCCCACAAGTGTATGAAATCCACTTATTGCACCACAGGCAACAGTAATAAAGAGAATGGGCCATATTGGACCAAGCTTTGCTGCGCCTTCTGCAATATTTAATGGTGGTGTAGTAACTTCTATTCCCTTTAATCCACCAACAATAGCTGAAATAATCAAAGCAATAATGCCTCCGTAAAGGAAGAAAGAGTTAATAAAATCTCTTGGCTGAAGCACTATCCAAATAGGGATTGCAGAAGCAATAAAACAGTATATGGAGACAAGCATCATCCATGTTTCACGAGAGAATCTTACAGGTAAAGCAAAACCAATGATGACTGATAAGGCAATTATAATTAGGGAAAGCATTACAGCATAAAAAACTCTCATATTCCTTCTATAAAGAAGATAACCTATCAGAGGAGCAAAAGCAGTGATGATAATCACAGAGGTTGAAGCAATTCCGCCAACTACTGCCATGCTCTCACCAGTTTTTGGCTCAATGACTGTACGGAAAAGTGTTTGTGTTTCTGGAAGATTAAGGAGTTTAAGCTTAACCATGGAAGTCAAAGCTACACACGTAAGGTCTAAAAAAGCAGCACAGACAAGCAAGAGCATGAAAAATACAAAAATAATAAAAAGAGTAAAGCCAGCTTTGCCCATTGTTTTTTTTGCTATCTCAACAATAGAGTTGCCTTTTTCCCTGATACTTACAAAGATTGATGCCATATCGTGAACAGCACCAATAAAAATAGCTCCAAGAATTATCCATAACCATGTGGGATAAAAGCCATAAAGCAGTGCAACAGTAGGACCCACTATGGGACCAGCTCCTGCAATAGAGGAAAAGTGATGAGAAAAGACAACTAATGATTTTGAAGGAACATAATCAATCCCATCATTTATTGTTTTTGCTGGAGTAGGGTGACTATCATCTTCGTTGAAAAATTTTGAAATATAGCGAGCATAAAACCTGAAAGCAAATCCAAAAATGAATATAGAAATAACAACTACTAAAAGCGTATTCATAGGCAATATTTTATATCAAAGCATGAAAAATTATGAAATCTTTCTTTAAATTTGCTGACAAAAAGTTTGTAGGAGCAAAAGACAGTTTAATTTGCCATCAGTAAAATTAAATCGCTAATAGAAAATGAGAAACTTGAAAAAGAATTAACGCAACTTATATTCTTACAGGAATTCCTTTTTGCCTTAGAAACTCCTTTGCCTCTCTTACTGAATACTCTCTGAAATGAAATATAGATGCTGCAAGTGCTGCATCTGCTTTTGCATAGGCAAAGGCTTCATAGAGATGCTCAAGTGTACCAGCACCGCCTGAGGCAATAACAGGAATGCTCACCGCCTCTGAAATCGCCCTTGTTAGTTCTATGTCATATCCTTCTTTTGTCCCATCTCTATCCATGCTTGTTAGCAGAATCTCGCCTGCTCCGAATTCTTCCATCTTCTTAGCCCAGGCGATTGCATCAATGGGTCTCATTAATCTTCCACCATGGGTGGAAAGAACAAAGCGAGAATCTTCTCTATAGAGCACGTCACTAAGTTTTCTATCATCAAACCATGACTCTGGGGGATAGGATTTTGGATTGAAGGCTTTATCAACTCTCTTTGCATCTATTGCAATCACTATACACTGAGAACCGAAGCGTGTTGAAGCTTTTTGAATAAAATAAGGGTCTTTTACGGCAGTTGTGTTTATGGATACTTTATCTGCTCCTGCATTAAGCAGATCCCTTATATCATCAAGGGTTTTTATGCCACCACCTACAGTAAGGGGCATAAATACCACAGAGGCCGTTCTTTCAACAACATCAATGATTATTTTTCTTTTTTCATGAGAGGCTGTTACATCAAGAAAAACAAGCTCATCAGCCTCTTCTTCATTATAGTAAAGGGCATTTTCAACAGGGTCTCCTGCATCCCTGAGATTTAGAAAATTAACACCTTTTACAACTCTTCCGTCCTTTACATCAAGACAGGGTATAATGCGTTTTGCAAGCATAGCTTACTCCAAAATTTGTCTTTTGTTAATATATCTTTGTTTGTTCATATTTTTATTCCTGTTGTTCTTGCAGTTTCATATATAGAGTTTTTCTCAGGATTATCAATATGTTCCACAAGAAGGTCTATTTTTTGATCACCGATTTTCATTTTTAGCTCAGCAAGAAAACTTGCTTTCCTTTCAAGAATATCCTCTTTTAAATCTGTTTTTATGTAAATATCAATGTCTCCACCTTTTTGGGTATCATCAACTCTTGAACCAAATATACGAACTTCGCAATATTTACCAAAATATTTCTCTGCTAATACTTTTATTGTTTTTAGGGTTTTTTCATCTAATCTCATTGATCAATCTCTCTTTAAGTTTTCTGATTTCTTCCATAGACATCTCTCTTCCTTTCCCGTTTGGATAATTGCAATCCTCTTGTCCCCATATCCATTTGTATGCTTTTAGTAAAAGTTCTACTTTTTCGCCAGGAAGAGAGTGAAAAATCTCTGTTAAATTAATGACCTCGTCAGGTTCTTCTCCCACAAAAACTTTCTCAAGTGCCTCTATAATTTTAATTGTTAATTGTGGAGATGTCTTACCTTTTTCTTCCAGATCTTTCCATATATCTTTATGAGAGATAAGCCAAAGAGAATTATCCTCGGGATTATAAATCCAAACCATAAAATCTTCTCTTCTGATAGTTCCAAAGGTAAACTTGCCTCCGGGCTTTGTAATTACTACCTTTCTGCCATCAGAAATGCTTTCAACCTCATAGCCTCTGTATTTAATTTTTTCCAATGTCTGCCTGAATTGTTCGCGAGGCATATTTTTAATTTCAATTTTTTTAAGATCAATTTCGTGACTATAGATATTTTTCTTTTTTTTCATTTTACTTTTTCATAAACCAATAAATATTCATGATTAATTTTTAAATCTTTTTCTTGATTATCTTTGTGAAAATCTTTTATTTCTTCATCTTTTGTAATAATGATAATTTCTTTCAGTTTTAAAAAATCATTACTAATAGAATCAACAAACAACTTGGCTACAGGTATAATGTAACTATCAATTCTAATATCCTTTAGTTTTATTACAACATGCCCAGTTTTATTTAAAAAAGGAGTAAGCATATCAATTAGTTCGACTCCTTTGGAAAGATAATTTTTAATATCATTTTTTGAAATATCAAAGTTTTCAAATATTGAGGAATAAATCAATAAAAGGGACAAATCCTCTTTTTCTACTTTCTCCCATTTAAAATTCTTATAAGAAGAAAAACTTAAATTTACAATCTTATATTTTTTACCAGTTGCATATCTTTCAATTATATTTTTGTTCAAAAAATTTATATATCCTTTCTTAGGCAAAATCCATACAGTTGTTGTTTCCATTTCTTTTAATGTTTTTCTATAGTTACAGGTTTCTATGCTTAAGGAAATATTTTTATCATAGCTTGTATAATCTTCTTTTGAAGATAAAAGTTCCTTAGGTTTTTCAAATATGGGCAAGTATTCGTGAGCAAGGAGCAAAAAATTGTATTTTATGCTATTTTTATACCAGAATCCTGTAGTTTTACAGTTATGCTGACGTTTAATTACAAGTTCTTTAAGCCTGAAACCAGCATTAAGGTAAATATTTATCAACTTAAATCCAAGAGGCACAATGTGTTTATGTCTTCTTAGATCTCCAATTAAAATTGCACATTGCCTTCCCGGCTTTAAAACCCTATAACTTTCCTTTGCTACTTTTGCCATTTCATGCAAAAATCCATTAATATCATAAAAAGAAAGATCTCCTTCTTTATGGTCTGTATAGTGAATAATGTTTGCATAAGGTGGATGAGCACATATTAAATCAACAGAATTATCTTTAATAAAACTTAAATCACGGGCATCACCAATTAATAATTCAGGTTCATAAATTTGGTCAAATAAACCGTTTAAACTAAAATCTACATTATTTTTCGCCAATTCAATTGCTTTATCATTAATATCAAGAGCAATACACTTTCTACCAAGTAATTTTGCCTCTACAGCTGTTGTGCCGGCTCCGCAAAAATAGTCAAGGACAAGCTCACCAGGCTTACTATATTTGAGTATCACATTTCTTGGAATATAAGGAGACCAGTTTCCTCTGTATTCACCTGAATGGGTTGCCCAGTCGCCTCTTTGCTTGAAACTCCATACAGTAGAGGTTTCTTCTTTGAAATCCTTTGGAGCAAAGGATTTAGTTTTTTTATCTTTTTTAAAATTGCTAATGCTTATTCCTGTTGCTTTAGTTATGATTTTTTCTAATTGTTTATAGCTAATTTTATATTTTGCTCCTATTTCTACGTCAGAAAGTCCTCTTTTTTTGTCTTCAATAATTGCACTAATTATGTTCTTCTGTTCTTTCTGCGAGATAATTCCCATGCTATTTCTTTACCATCTCAATTGCTTCTTTTAAATTTATTGCTCCTGAATAGATTGCCTTGCCTGTTATTACTCCCCAGAGGTTTTCTATCTGGGCAAGCCTCTTTATATCCTCAAGAGAAGAAACGCCACCTGAGGCTATTACAGGAACTTTGACTGCTTCAACAAGAGCTTTTGTTGCTTCAATGTTTGGTCCTGTAAGCATTCCGTCTCTGGATATGTCTGTGTAAATTATTCCCCAGATACCATAATCCTGCATCTTTAAGGCAAGCTCTATCGCTTTTATTTCTGTAACTTCTACCCATCCTTTTACTGCCACAAGCCCATCTTTTGCATCAATGCCTACAATTATTCTTTCGGGGAACTTTTTACATACCTTTTTTACAAACTCAGGAGACTGAGCAGCAACTGTGCCAAGAATAACTCTATCAATTCCTGAAGAAATTAATAATTCAATGTCCTCAATTCTTCTTATGCCTCCTCCAACTTCTATGTTACCCCTGAAAGCTTCCCTGATTTTTTTTATTGACGGAAGATTGCTGATTTTCCCCTCTTTTGCTCCATCAAGGTCAACTACATGAAGGACTTCTGCACCTTCATTCTGCCATCTCAATGCTGCCTCTTCAGGATTATCATAATAAACTGTAACTTCGTTAAACTTACCCTGACGAAGTCTTACACATTTGCCATCTTTAAGGTCAATTGCTGGAATTATCTGCATTTTTTAGTATAACATAACAGCATGGATGAGCTTACAAAGGAATATGTAATTGATTTTTTTACCAAAAGACTAATTCATTTTAAAAACTCTCCAGAGTCTGTAGGTTGGACACAAACAGGGCAACTACTTCGTTATGAGGCAGTTTTAAAACTCATAAACCCTGAAGGCAAAAGTCTTCTTGACTTTGGCTGCGGTAAAGGTGATTTTTATGGTTTTTTGAAACAAAGGGGAATAAAATGCGACTATACTGGTATAGATATAAATCCTTCACTGATTGAGGTTGCAATAAAAAACTATCCTGAAGCAGTTTTTTATGTTAAAGACATTGAAAAAGAGCCTCTAAACAGAAAATTCAATTATACACTGGCAATTGGAGTATTTAATCTCGCAGTTCAGGATATAAAAGAGCTTATGGAAAGATGCCTGGAAATTCTTTTTCAACATACTAATGAAAAACTTATTCTTACTTGCCTTAATAAGAAAACTAAACTTAAAGATATCAGCGTAACTTATTTTACTGTAGAAGAACTGGAAAAAATTTCAAAGAAATTAACAAATAGCTATCAAATTGTAGATAATCTTATAGAAGGCGATTTGTTTTTAATTTTGAATAAATAGAGATTATTTGAATTTAACCAATCAACTCCCTTAAAATAAAACTTATGGAAAACCTTATAGAGATAGCTCAGAAGGTTCTTGCTGTTGAAGCAGAATCTTTACAAACATTAACAGAAAGAATCAATGAAGATTTTCTTAAAGCTGTTGAAATAATTCATAATTCAAAGGGTAGGGTTGTTGTAACAGGTATCGGGAAATCAGGACTCATTGGCAGGAAAATTGCTGCTACCTTAGCTTCAACAGGTACGCCTTCATTTTTTATGCATCCAGCAGAAGCAAGTCACGGTGATCTTGGTATGGTTACAGAAGAAGATGTTGTTATAGCAATCTCTAATAGCGGTGAGACGGAGGAACTAATAAGACTTATTCCATTCTTAAAGTATTTCAATGTTAAAATAGTTGCTATTACTGGAAATACTCAATCCACATTGGCTAAGCAGGCTGATGCTGTTCTTGATGTTTCAGTAAAGGAAGAAGCCTGCCCTTTTGGTTTTATTCCAACAGCCTCTACCACAGCCACACTGGCAATGGGAGATGCATTAGCTGTTGCTTTAATTATGCGTAATGGATTTAAAAAAGAAGATTTTGCTTTCTTTCATCCAGGTGGCTCTCTTGGGAGAAGGATGCTTACAAAGGTTAAAGATTTAATGCATACAGGAGATGAACTTCCTGTGTGTTTTCCGCAGACTGTCATGCTTGATGCAGTTTTAGAAATTTCATCAAAAAGGCTTGGAGTTGTTGTTGTTGTTGATGAAAACAAAAGAATTTTAGGGATTATCACTGATGGTGATGTAAGAAGGGGTGTGCAGAGATATGGGAAAGACCTTTTTGATTTAAAAGCTCGTCAAATTATGACTGTAAATCCTAAAACCATAAATGAAGACGAACTCGCAGCAGTTGCGCTTTCAGTAATGCAAAAATATTCAATAACAAGCCTTGTTGTTCCTAATAGTGATGGAACACTTGAAGGCTTAATTCACATTCATGATATCCTCAAAAAGGGCATTCTTTAATGAAAGTTATTTACAAGGCTTTAACCCGTGAACTACTTCAAAACATCGGACTTTCAATTGCTTTTTTAAATGCGGTTTTAATAATTGAAAAGCTATTCAAACTGAGTAAGATATTTGCTTCTGTTGGAATAGATTTGCCCAATCTTGTATTACTTATACTTCTTTTACAACCTCAATTGCTTATTTTTACAATTCCAATGGCTTTACTTCTCAGTATTTTACTTACATACGGAAGAACTCAGGCAGATAACGAGATGACAATCTTTATGGTAAGCGGAATGCCTTATAAAAAAACATTTAAACCTGCTATATATATCGGATTAATAGCATTTTTTTTCACTGTTTTGATGAGTTTTTATCTTGCACCAACAGGAGTAAGCCTTGTAAGAGAAAAAATTTTGACTATTCTTGCAGAGCGAGCACCTCTTGGATTAGAGGAAGGAGTTTTTAATCAGGGATTTAAAGATGTAACAATTTTTGTTAAGGAAAAACCTGATAGTTTACATTTAAAAGAAGTGGTAATTTTTGATGAAAGAAAAAACGATACAAAAATAGTAATTGCTAAAGGAGGTCTAATAAAAAAAGAAAGAGATAATATAAATTTGAGTTTATTAAATGGAAAAGCCTATTTTAATAAGGGCTTGACTTTAAATGAAGTAAGTTTTAAGGAGTATATCTTCAGGCTTTCTCCAAATATAGATCCTATAGCAAAGAAAGTTAGTGAACTTTCTTTATTTGAGCTTGTTTCAAAAATTCAGACAGAAGAGGTAAAAGCTATTGATTATAAACTGGAACTTTATAAAAGATTCGCTTTACCACTTTTATGCATAGTAAGTGTTTTTTTAGCTCCCTCATTATGCCTTATTGTTGGAAAAACTGGTAGAATCGGTGGTATTACAGTAGGACTTGCCATTTTTGCCTTTTATTATATTTTAATGATATATGGAGCTAATCTTGCAAAAGCTGGGAAAGTTTCGGCAGAGATAGGTTCTCTTTTACCCGTTATAGTTATGGCAATTTTAGCCTTTACTATGTATACACGAATTAGAAAGTAGCGAAATGAATATAAACATTGTATGTAAAAGCTATATAAAAGATTTTGTGAGAACATTTTTAGTCTTGCTTTTCTCTATGTCTTGTCTTCTTTCAATTGTTGGACTTATTGAAAAAATAGATGATTTTATGCCATATAAACCTTCAACCACTTTTTTCATTGAATATGGTTTATATAGTATTCCTCGCTACATTTTTTACTTAATACCCTTTGTCACACTTGTAACCTCACTATTTATATTTTCAATTGGCGTAAGAAGCAGGGAATTTTTGATTCTTTCTGTTTCTGGTGGAAGATTAAGAGGACTTTTAAAGCCTTTTTTAATTTTAGGCATTGTTATTTCTATTGTAGGCTTTATATTCGGAGAATTCCTTCAACCAGAATTTACAAAAAAGTTAAATTTTATGATTGAAGAACTAACCCAGAAAGGAAAGAGTTCTATACAGAAAGAGCTTTTTGTTAGAGCCAAAGACGGAACAGTTATCAAAATTGGGAAGTTTTCCCAGCAGCAGAAAAAGGCAGATGAGGTAAAAATATTTATCATAAAAAATGATGCATTGATTAAAAGAATAGATTCTCGTGAAGCAGAAATAGAACAAGATCAGTGGAAGCTTAAAAACTCCATAGTTTATGACTTTGTAGCTGGAAAAGTTGAAAAATATGATTTGATGGACTATCCACTTAATCTAAAAATTTCTATTGCAGCATTTAAAGATATTAAAAAAATTGAGGAATTTGGTATTGCTGAACTTATTCAGAAAAGAAAGGAATTAAAAAAAGTAGGACTAAGCAATCCTAAGATTGATACTGATATAAGTAGCAGGCTTTCATATAATTTTGTGACATTTTTTATGATGATACTTGGAATGTCTTTGCCTCTTGGGGCATATGAAAAATTCAACTTCCTGTTTTCAAAAGGAAAAGGCGGAAGCGCAGCAGGTGGTATAATAACTGTTGGTATAGGGCTTGTAATAACAATAATTTATTGGCTTGTATACTCGCTTTTTATGTTTATGGGATACTCAAAGATTCTTCCACCATTTATTTCACCATGGATTACGCCATTGATTTTTGGTTTTGTTTCAATCAAGCTTTATTATTCAATAAAGGAATAATTTAGAAGAAAGCATTTTCAATGTGTTCAATTTTTTTATCATTGATTGCTATAACATCAAATCTCACAGGATATTCTTTTTTAAGCATTGAGATATAATAAAGGGCTAATTTTTTAAGTTTTTGCTGCTTTGTGTAATTTACTGAAAGTTCTGGTTTGCCGAATTTGTCTGATAATCTTCTTTTTACTTCTATAATTACGATAAAATTTCCATCTTTTGCTATTATATCAATCTCTCCAAAAGGTGTGCGAAAATTTTTCTCAAGGATTTTATAGCCTTTTGTTAAAAGATAATCTATTGCTAATTTTTCACCTTCTTTGCCTAACTCTATTCTTGCCATTGTTTTACATCAAGACTTTGCCCAGCTATTCTTTGAAAAAGTGAAGGAATTTCTTCTATTTCTAATATCTCCTTTTGGCAAAGAATTTTTAGCAATTCCCTTATTGATGCAAAATCTTCCCACATTCCTTGCAGATTTTCTCCTATTTTTGAATATAGTTCCTCTCCTTTTTCATCCCAGTCAATGAGCAGAACAACTTTTTCAAAACGGTTGGCTATTGTTTCTGAAAACTCATATATTGATTTTCCGCTATGAAGTATAATAATTTCTCCATCAAAGCCTATTTCACGTAAAGCTTTTTTGTCTCTTCTGCCTTCTACTATGATAGGAACAAATTTATTTATTTCATAAAGATAGTGTAAAACTTCCCGAATTTTTTCTGCTCTCTCCCAGTCTATTGGAACAAACTCTTTCTTATTTCTTCTTTGCCTGTCATGTGGTGACATAGAAAAATTTTTCCCTAAATTCTTTCTCGCTCATTTTTACAACTGAAGCAAGTCCCTTAAGACGCTCACCTTCAAAGTCTTCAGCTTCAAGTCTTATCATATATTTTCTTCCTACTTCATAGTTTTCCGATGTTATATCAACCTTTCTTATTTTTACTTTACCTGTTCTGTAATCAATAAGTTCAACAAAAGGAATAGGTCTGAGATGTCCTTCTTCAAAGGTTATCATTGCACCCGTACCGCCTCTTAATAGGTAACGGACTGCTCCATAGCCAAGGTTTCTTGTATATTCAATATCATAGGGAATCGGGTCCGCAGACCTCAGTTCATAGCCGATGTTTTTATCAACTATCGTTAATTTAATTCCCATATCTTCAAGAGATTTTTTAACAAAGTTTTTCATTATTCTGCCAAGTTGAATCTCACTCAGCCTTACTCTTCCTGTCTCATCTTTTTCAAGTTGTTCATAATGACTCAGTTCTTCAGGATCAAACTTTTCTGAAAGTCCTTCTGCCATAATTACAACTCCGTGGTCTCTTCCCATGCTGAGTCTTTTGATAATAGCACCTGTGAGAATATCTGCTACTTTTTTAAATGAAATTTTTTCTTCAGGAAATTCCTCTGGGATTATTGTTAATGTTGCGCCAGCAGCTTTTCCAACTCCCAGTGCAAGATGTCCTGTATATCTTCCCATTATGGTTAAGAAATACCATCTTGCAGAAACTCTTGCATCTTCCATAATATTTTTTACAATTTCCACGCCCCAGTGTCTTGCTGTTTCATATCCAAAAGTAGATGCACCCCCAGGAAGAGGGAGGTCATTATCTATTGTTTTTGGGACATGAACAACATTTATCTCACCTCTTGCTTCTCTTTCTATCCAGTTTGCCATAAAAAGAGTTCCATCTCCGCCTATTGTTATGAGATACTTTATGCCTAATTTTTTAAGTGTTTCCATTAAAACAGGGAATTTCTCTTTAACTCTTTCTGCATGCTCGCGGGATGTTCTTAAAATTGAGCCACCTTTTGTATGTATTCTTGAAACGTCATCTACACTAAGAGGCATTGCACAGGAAAGATTGCCGTCAAAGAGAGGTTTAAAACCACCTTTTATTCCAATTACTTTTTTGCCCTGATTTATTGCCTCAATTGTTGCTGCACTTATTGTTCCATTTATTCCCGGAGCAGGTCCTCCACCAACAATTATTCCAACTGTTTCCATAAATGCCTCCTTATGAGATTTCTTGAAGCAACTTACGAATAGCCTTTTCTAATTCAGGAATTTTTTCTTTAATGACATTCCAGGTAATACTCACATCTCCGCCAAAATATTCATGAATCAGAATATCTCTTAAACCAGCTATTTTTCTCCATTCAATAGCTTCTTTCTGCTTTATTTCTTCAGGTATTTTTTTAACTGCTTCGCCTATATTCTCAAGTGCTTTCATTGTAGCATACTGTATAAGTTCATTATCTCTGAACTCTTCTACTGAATGAATGTTTTTATTGAATTTTTTTATCCTTTCTACTTCATCAACGATGTCTTCTAAAATAATCTTTGTAATTCTTCGTTTAGACATAAATTGTTTCCTCTAAAATATAAGGCTTTAAGCGAGGTTTTATCGCATCCTTGATTATTAAATCGACATTAATACATAAAAGAGTTGTCAAAAAATTTTTTAAATCTACATAATTATCAAAAGTTTTAAATCTTTCATCAAGAACAACTAATATATCAATATCACTTTCCTTTGTTTCCTCACCCCTTGCATAGGAACCAAAAATTCCTATTTCTAAGACACCAAATCTGTTCTTTAATTCTTCCTTTTGTTTATGTAATATATCTTTTATTTTCTCTATTTTTTCCATAAAATTAAAAATCAATCTCCACTGAAACCTTAGCAGGTTTCACAGTTTTATTTACTATTTCAACAGTATCAAACACTCTTAATTTCCCAAATAAAAGCTCAAACTTCTGTTCGAGTTCTGCCATGATTGGCTCTTTTACTTCTTTTGGAAGACTCCACCACTCTTTTTTAAATGGTCCAAAACCCTTTTTGCGGGTGCTATAAATGAACTGCTCCTCTGTTTGTCCCTCCTTCCATTCAGAGGCAAACTGTTTTTTAAGAAATTCATAAATCATTTTACGGAACTCATCTGGCAAGTATTTGCTGTCATAAATTATATTTTGAAAGCCTGTGGCAAGATGTATCTCAGAAGTGCCTGTCTCGGGGAATTTATCAAAAGCTTCCTCTGGTAAAGTGCTTGCTCCATGCTGAACACATCCGCTTAATCCATATTCTTTACGCACAAGCTCTGAAAGAATCCGTAGAGTTTCAAAATCAATCTTAACCTGTGCAATGCTTCCATCTGGTAGCACTACTCCACCATGTTTTGTGCCAGTCTGCACACTTAGTTTGCTTAAACCTTTATCTCCCTTGTATACATCTCTGAAGCCGTCAAGATATGCCCTTGCTTCTTCAGGGGTGGAGTTTTTCCCTCCAATCTCACCAATTTCACCACCTATAGATATGGTAACACCTTCAGGTTCAAGGTTTCTTACATGTTCGGCTAAAAGAGCTGTATTTTCAAAATTTGGTCTTTGTTGTTCATAGATTGTTTCTTTGCTTAAATCAACAAGAGTAGATGTATCTATATCAATGTTATAAAACTCTGCTTCAATTGCTTCTTTTATTAAGCCTTTCACATAATTTATTTCTTTATCAGGTTCTTTTTCAAAATATCTTCTTACAATCTGGAAATGATCTCCCTGAAGGAAAACAGGTCCTGTAAAACCTTCCTTGACAGCAGCTGCTAAAACGCAGGCTGAATACTCCAGCGGTCTTTGCTTTGTATAACCAATCTCAGAGCGAGCAATTTCAAAGATAAGGGCACCAACATTTTTCTCCTTTGCTTTTCTAAAAATTGCTCTTGCCACATCATAGGTTAAACCTCTAATATTAATTGCAGGAACTGTAAAGCCCAAAAAATGTTTCCCCATTTCCTCATATAATCCATGAATTGATGAAGGAATAGCATCCATTCCCTTTGCGATTTCTTTAATAATTAGTAATTTTTTAATTCTTGCTTCTTCCACTTCTTCAAAAATTGCATCAAATATAAGTCCATCCATAGCTTTTTTGACTTTTTCTTTATCTTTTACTACAACTTTACCATCTCTAATTTCTACAATCTCTGTAATTTTCTCAAAACCCATATTACACCTCCAGAAAATTTTTTATATTATACTCAATTTAGTTAAGAGAAAATCTATAGTCATTAGTTATGACATAGTATCCATGTTTTATTTCTACCCCTGGATACTATCTCCTAACCCTGAAAGAAGGAATGATTTGACAAACTTCGTATTACCTGATACAATTCAATCAAATAAAAAATAGGGGGTTTTAAAATGATTAGAGCATTATTCATTATTTTATTTTCTATTTCTTTATTAATGATAGCCTGTTCCAAGAAGGAAGAAGGACCCAACATGAAGGAAGGAAAATGGGAAATAACATTTCAAATGGAAGCAACTGGTAAATTGCCCTTTCAGATGCCTCCTCAGACTTTTACTCAATGCATAACCAAAAAAAATGTAATTCCTCAAAATATTGAAACAAATAAGGACTGTAAAGTTATTAAAGAGGAGTTAAAAGGAGATACAGTAGCATGGTCAATGGAATGCCAAACTCCTGATGGACCTTTTTTCAGTGAAGGGACAGTGACATACAAAGGAACCTCCTTTAACGGAGTTGGCAAAATGAAACATAGCGGAGTAGAGATTACTCAAAAAATGAGCGGTAAGTGGATTGGTGAATGCAAATAATACTATACTGAAACCCAGCTAATTTAACTATCTCTCTGAGGGCAGCTAAATACCTCTTATTTCAAGGATTGTTCTTACCCTATATACTATGTTTTAACCTGAAAGAGAAATCTCTTGACAAATTATATAAAAAAATATAAACTTACTACACGAAAAAAAATCTTTTCAGGGGGCATGTATGGAAAAAGGAACAATCTATGAAGGATTGGTTCGTCGTGGGGTTTCAAGAAGAGACTTCCTTAAATTCTGTGCAACAACAGCAGCTGTTTTAGGACTTTCCTCCTCTTATGTTCCAAAGATTGCTGAAGCAATGGAAAAAAAGGAAAAGCCAGTTGTTGTCTGGTTACACTTTCAGGACTGCACAGGATGCAGTGAAAGTGTATTAAGGGCAACAAAACCAACAATTGGCCAGATTGTTCTTGATGTGGTATCTCTTGAATACCACGAGACAATCATGGCAGCAGCAGGACATCAGGCTGAAAAGTCCCTTCACGATGCCATTAAGAAGTACAAGGGTAAATATCTTGTAGTGGTTGAAGGTGCAATTCCTACAAAAGATGGTGGACTTTATTGTTGTATAGGTGGTAGAGCAGCAGTTGATATTCTCAAAGAAGTTGCAAAAGATGCCGCTGCTATAATTGCCATCGGAACCTGTGCAACATACGGTGGAATTCCAGCAGCAAAACCAAATCCAACAGGAGCTGTCGGTGTAAGAGATATTATTAAAGACAAGCCTGTAATTAATCTGCCAGGCTGTCCACTGAATGTTGAAAACTTCACTGCTACAGTGGTTTATTTCCTTACCTTTGGAAAACTTCCAAAAACTGACAATCTCGGAAGACCTCTATTCGCACACGGAATTCTCATTCATGATAATTGCGAAAGAAGAGGTCATTTTGACACAGGCGAATTTGCAAAGTCATGGGGAGATAAGGGACACAGACTTGGCTGGTGCTTATATGAACTTGGCTGCAAAGGACCTTTTGCCTATCACAACTGTCCAACAATTAGATGGAATAATGGGACAAGCTGGCCAGTTATGGCAGGACATCCTTGTGTTGCCTGTTCAGAGCCAAAATTCTGGGATGCTAATGCTCCATTTTATGCAGGGCTTCAAAATAAAGATAGCTTCTTTGCAAAGGCATCCAAGATTGGACTTGGTGCTATGGCAGTAGCCGGTTTAACAAAGAAAGAAAACAAGGAATAAATAAAGGGGGCATGTATGGCAAGATTAGTAATTGATCCAGTAACAAGAATTGAGGGGCACTTAAGATGTGAAGCAGTAGTTGCCGATGGCAAGGTGAAAGATGCCTATTCATCCTGTACCATGTGGCGTGGAATAGAAGTAATAATGAAAGGTAGAGACCCGAGAGAAGCATGGGTTTTTGTTCAGAGACTTTGCGGTGTCTGCACAACTGTTCATGCAATTGCATCAATAAGAGCAGTAGAAGATGCATTGAAGATAAAAGTTCCAAGAAATGCTGACCTTATCAGAAATCTCATAATGGCAAATCAGTGTGTTCAAGACCATGTAATTCATTTTTATCATCTTCATGCTCTTGACTGGGTTGATGTGGTGTCAGCTCTCAAAGCAGACCCAGCAAAAACTTCAGAACTTGCAAAAAGCATTTCTCCTTGGCCTAATAATTCAACAACATACTTCAAGGCTGTTCAGGACAAACTGAAAGCTTTTGTAGAAAGAGGACAGCTTGGAATATTCAGCAATGGCTACTGGGGTCATCCTGCATACAAGCTTCCACCAGAGGCAAACTTAATGGCAGTAGCACATTATCTTGAAGCACTTGACTGGCAGAAAGAAGTTATCAAGATGATGGCAATGCTTGGTGCAAAAAATCCTCATCCTCAGACATTCCTTGTTGGTGGAATGGCAATTCCAATAGACCCAGAAAGTCAGAATGCAATTAATGCAGGAACTATAGCTGCTCTAAATAAATATGCTGACATGGCAATTGAGTTTGTTGAAAAAGTATACATTCCAGACCTTCTTGCAGTCGCATCTTTCTACAAAGATTGGGCAAAATATGGTGGAAATGTGAATTTCCTTGCCTGCGGTGAGTATCCAGAGGCAAATGGAAAGCTCTGGCTACCAGCAGGAATTATAAAGAACAAAAATCTAAAGGAAATATATCCAGTTGACCACAAAAAGATTCAGGAATACATCACTCGCTCATACTATAAGTATTCCAAAGGAGAAAATGCTGGTCTTCATCCTTGGGACGGAGAGACAACACCTAACTATACAGGACCGAAACCACCCTATGAGTATCTCAATGTAGATGGTAAATATAGCTGGGGTAAAGCACCAAGATATGAAGACCTTCCAATGGAAGTAGGTCCTCTTGCAAGAGTGCTTGTAGCCTATGCTTCAGGACATAAGGAAGTTAAGGAAGCAGTAGATATGGTAATGAAAAAACTCGGTGTCGGACCCGAAGCACTGTTTTCAACTCTTGGAAGGACAGCGGCAAGAGGAATTATAGCTCTTGTTACTGCTTACAAAACAAAAGATTTCATCAATGAGCTTGCTGCAAATATCAAAAAAGGTGATTACACAATCGCTAACACTGAAAAATGGGATCCCAAGACCTGGCCCGCAGAGGCAAAAGGTATGGGTTGGCATGATGCTCCTCGTGGTGCTCTTTCACACTATATCGTAATAAAGAACAAGAAGATTGAAAACTACCAGATGGTTGTTCCTTCTACATGGAATCTCTCACCAAGAGACCACAAGGGTGTAAGAGGTCCTGTTGAGGAGGCTCTTGTTAATACACCTGTAGCAGATTCAAAACAGCCTCTTGAGCTTCTCAGAACCATTCACTCCTTTGACCCATGCATGGCATGTGGTATGCACATTGTTGAAGTAAAGGAAGAATAATTAGAAAGAATAAAAAAACTAAGCCCTCCTTATCATAGGAGGGCTTTTTAATTGGAGAGAAGTATGGATATTTGCATCATTGGCGTAGGAAATATTCTTATGCAAGATGAAGGTATTGGGCCGAAGGTTGCGGAGATTTTAAGAAAAAATTATACCTTTGAGCCAAATATTGAAATTATTGATGGAGGGACATTAGGACTTGATCTTCTCCCCTACATTGAAAAGTATAAAAAAATCATCATAATTGATGTTGTAGATTTTGGTAAAGAACCAGGATTTATAAAAATTTTAAGGGGAGAAGAAATCCCACCCTATCTTAAAACAAAGCTTTCTGTGCATCATGTAGGGGTACAGGATTTACTTGAAGTAGCAAGGCTGATGGGTTATATGCCAGAAGAATTAGTTCTTGCAGGAATTCAACCAGAGTCTATTGACCTTGGACTTGACCTTTCACCTATTGTGGTTGGTAAACTAAATGAATTAATTGAAGAAATTTTAAAAATTCTAAATAATTGGGGGATAAAATGTGTCTTGCAGTCCCATCAAAAATAATAGAAATTGAAGACACTATGGCAACAGTAGATGTTATGGGATTAAGAAAACAAATCAGCCTTATGCTTCTTCCAGAAGAGCCCAAAATTGGAGATTATGTACTTGTTCATGCTGGTTTTGCCATAAATAAAATGGAACCTCAAGAAGCACAGGAAGCATTAAAGATTTTTGAAAAAATTTTTAAAGATATGGAGGAACAGGAAAAAAGTTGGCAGACAGAGTTATAGATTACAGTGGTTTAAAATGTCCTTATCCTATACTAAAATTAAGTGCCCAATATCCCCAGTTTAAAGAAGGTGAAATCATTGAAGTAATCGGAGATTGTCCCACCTTTGAAAAAGATATAAAAGCCTGGTGTAGCAAGCTCGGTAAAACCATCCTAAATATAGAAAAACAAGGAAATAAAATTAAGGTGACAATAAGGATTTAATGATGGAACAGCATTCTTGTCCACATGGTGGTTTTCTTGCATGCAAAAATACATTCTGCGAATATGGACAGAGATTGAGCGAGATTTTACATCTCTGCTCAGACATAATTGAAAGCATAAGCAAAGGAGATACATCAAAAAAAATAGATATAAAAGTTCAAAGGTATGCTGTTCAGAGACTCATAGATAGTATAAATAAACTGGCTAAAGAGGTTGACGATTTAATAAATCTTAATCATGAGCTTGCAGTGGGAATATGTGAACACTTTGATGTTTTAAGAAGACTTCAAGAAGGCGATTTTTCAGCAGAAGCTTCAGAGGAATCCAAAATTGAAATTGTAAAGATGCTCGGACAGTTAATAAATAAACAAAAAGAGAGATTTTTAGACTATATAAGTAAAATAAAAGAACAACAGGAACAAATATTTCATTTTTATGAACAACAAAATGCTATTCTTTCCTCTGTTGGAGTTGCCATTATTGTTGTTGAAGCGGATATGACAATAGAGTTTGCTAACAGTGAGTTTGAAGATTTAACAGGCTATTCTAAAAAAGAAATAGAAGGCAAGATGAAGTGGACAGAGTTTTTTTCAGAAGAGATGCTTGATAAAATGATAGAGTATCATAATCTTAGAAGAATTTCTCCTTCCTTAGCTCCAAGACAGTATGAATCAAAACTGAAAGACAGAAATGGAAGAATTAGGGAAGTTCTTATGAATGTTGCCATGATTCCTTACACAAAAAAATCAGTAGCATCTATAATTGATATCTCCGAGAGGAAGAAGATACAGGAACAACTTATTCATTCACAGAAGATGGAGTCCCTTGGAATGCTTTCAGGAAGAGTTGCTCATGAATTCAACAACATTCTTACAGGGATTTTAGGATTTGCTGGTCTTCTTCATACGAAGATAGAAGAGCCAATACTTAAGAATTTTGTTGAAAAAATTATTGATGCTGGCGAAAAAGCAAGAGATTTAGCAAAGAAGTTACTTGTATTCAGCAGAAAAGAGGAAATTGGCGTAATTCAGGAAATCAATATAAACAAATATCTTAAAAATTTTTCTGAATTTGTAAAAACCATTATAGGAAAAGATATAGAGTTAAAACTGCATCTTCCAGAGGAAGAAGTTTTTTATAGAATAGACCCTCTTCATCTTGAGGTTATTCTGATGAATCTTATTACAAATGCAAGGGATGCAATGCCTGAAGGAGGAGAGCTTATAATTGGTCTTAAAGAGATTTCCATTGACCTTGAATATCATTATACTCATCCGCTTGTCGCCCCGGGTGATTATGTTGTTTTATGCATAGCTGATACAGGAGCAGGCATGGATGAAGAGACAAAACAAAGAATATTTGAACCATTTTTTACCACAAAACCAAAAGGCAAAGGAACAGGGCTTGGGCTTTCCACAGTTTTTGGATTAGTAAAACAATATAATGGACATATTCATGTTTATAGCGAAGTGGGTAAGGGAACAACATTTAAAATATACATGCCTGCAAAAGACAAGAAAATAAAGCCTTCAATATCCCCAGAAACTTTAAAGGGCGCAGAAACAATACTTGTTGTTGATGATGATGAACAGACAAGAGATTTTATTTCGTCATTTCTTAAAGATTATGGATATAATGTCTATGAAGCTAAAAATGGTAAAGAAGCTCTGGAAATATTTAAAAAACTCAACCATGAGATAGCACTTTCTCTGATAGACCTTGTTATGCCAGGAATTTCTGGTATTGAAGTTATGAGACAGATTAAGACAATCAATCCAGAGGCAAAAATTGTTATAATGAGCGGACATCCTATTGACCTTAAAGATGTCATCTCTGTGGAAAAAACTTTTGCGCCTGAGGAAATTTTACTTAAAATTAGAAATATACTTGATGAAAAGGAGTGAAGCATATGGTGAGAAATGATCGCTGGATTAAAGAAATGGCTCGTAATGGAATGATTGAACCCTTTGAAGAGGGACTTATCAGGGAAGGTGTCATATCCTATGGAGTAAGTTCTTATGGCTATGACATGAGAATTGCCGATGAATTCAAAATTTTCACCAACATAAACAACACAGTAGTAGACCCAAAAAACTTTGATCCGAAAAGCTTTGTTGAGTTTAAGGGAGAAGTATGTATAATTCCGCCAAACTCTTTTGCTCTTGCTCGCTCTGTGGAATATTTCCGTATTCCAAGAGATGTTCTTGTGATATGCATAGGAAAGTCAACCTATGCAAGATGTGGAATTATTGTAAATGTAACCCCTCTTGAACCGATGTGGGAAGGTTTTTTAACTATAGAGATATCAAATACAACGCCTTTGCCCGCAAAAATCTATGCCAACGAAGGTATTGCTCAGTTGATCTTTTTAAAAGCAGAGGAAGAATGCGAGGTCTCCTATGCAGATAGAAAAGGTAAGTATCAGGCTCAGCAGGGAATAGTGCTTCCTAAAATATGACCTTAGACAGGGTAATAATTGCTCTTGATTTTCCAAGTAAAAAAGAGGCTCTGAAAATTGTTGATGAGCTTGATGAACTGATAAGTTTTTACAAAGTAGGGCTTGAGCTTTTTCTCAACGAAGGTAAAGAGATTTTAAAAACTCTAAAAAAAAGAGAGAAAAAAATCTTCCTTGATCTTAAATTTCACGATATTCCGAACACTGTTCAGAGAGCTGTCAAGACAAGTTTAAACTATGGCGTGGATATGCTGACTTTACATACAACAGGTGGCTTTGAGATGATGAAAAGGGCAAGGGAGACTGTAGAGGAAGCAAAAATTAGAGAGAATGTTTCTTTAAAGCTTTTAGGAGTAACTGTGCTTACAAGTCTTGATAGTAAAAGTCTTGAAGAAATTTATGGATTAACCTTTGATATCCCATCTCTTGTAAAAAAACTTGCAATGCTTGCTAAAAAGACAGGAGTTGATGGAGTTGTAGCCTCTGCCCATGAGATATCTACAATTAAAGAACACTGTGGCAGGGATTTTACAGTAGTAACTCCAGGAATTAGGCTGGGAAAACTGTCTCATGACGATCAGAAAAGAACAGTGACTCCGCAAGAGGCTTTCCTCAGAGGTGCGGACTATATAGTAATTGGAAGAGCAGTCATATCTTCTCAAAATCCCAGAGAAGTTCTCTTAAACCTGTTCAGATGAAGGATATTTTTATGTTAAATTATTTATCAAAATGAAAATAGTTCTCTGTACCAATAGAGAATCTCTTTCCGATTTGATATCTTCTTTTTTAAAAGATGAAGTTGAATTTTTTCAGCCTCTCTGGATAAACAATGAACTTTTTGACCATATTTATAAAATAAATCCTGATTTGATATTTTTTGATCTCTATCAAAAAGGCAATAAAAAGTGGAAATTTATTGAAAATTTCACCTCTGCTCCATCATTAAGAGATATACCTTTAATTGTGATTATGGACAAAAAAGTTAGATCTCAACTGCGGGAAATGTGTGAATATGAAATTTTTGATTATCTAATCGGGAAATTATCTAAATGTGAGTTTATCATAAAAATAAACAAAGCAAGAGAAATTATTGAAATGAGGAAAGAGTTTAATAAATTGCTTACAAAAGATCCCCTCACAGGTGCTTACAATAGAAGTTTTCTCATGGCAAGAATTCAAGAGGAACTAAGTTGGTGTTCTTTCTATAAAGAACCCCTTAGTATTGCTTTGTTTGATATAGACTACTTTAAAAAAATAAATGATACCTATGGTCACTTATCAGGAGATAAAATTCTGATGGAAATTGTTTCATTAGCAATAGAATTTTTGCCAAACCGATTAACTATCGGAAGATATGGTGGTGAGGAGTTCTGTATAATAATGCCTGGTATTGAGGAAAATGAGTCTTTTAAAATATGCGAGGCTTTTCGGAAAAAAGTTGCAGAAACCGAATTTCATACTTTTTCTGGTGAAACAATAAATCTTTCAATAAGCATTGGACTGACAACTTTTTATGGAAACAAATTAATAACAATAGATGAATTAATACAAAAAGTTGATACAGCTCTTTATAAAGCAAAGCAGACAGGAAGAAATAGAGTAATTTTAGAGACTTTTATAGTAAAATAAAAAACAAGAGGCTGTTCAATTAGTAACAGTCATTCCAAGGGGTTTTAATGACTCTGAGGAATTTTATCCGAAAAGGTTTCTTTTTCTTTTGTCATTCCGAGCACCCTCAATGGGTGTGAGGAATTTGACCCTTAGGGTCACCCTGAGGCAAAGCCGAAGGGTCTCCTCCTTAAATCGGAAAGAGGGGATTCCTCGTCGCTCATGCTCCTCGGAATGACAGATGAAGCTATAAGTTTTTGAACAGTCTTAATAGAAACTAAGGAGGAGGTTTAAAATGAAAACAATGGCTTTGGTAGTGGCTATTTTATTACTCTTTACAGTAGCATGTGGACAGTTTCAGCAACAACACTATGAAGGCGCAGGCGCAGGTGCTGTTGTTGGTGGAGTAGCAGGTGCTCTTCTTGACAAAAAAAATCCATGGCGTGGAGGTGTTATTGGCGCAGCTCTTGGTGCTGTTTTTGGAGCTACAATTGCTGATATTTCTACAAGAGGTTCAAGAGAGGCATATCAAACTGGAAAGCCTGTTGAATACAGAACAGAAGATGGAAGAGGCTATTACAAAGCAGAACCTTCAAGTGATTACTACTATAAAGACCCTTATACCAAGTGTAGAAAGGTTTCAGAAAAAGTATGGGAAGATGGTAAGCTTGTTAAGGATACAGTAAAAGAAATATGCGAATCTGAAAAGCAGGAGAGAAGCTATTGATAGCGGTAATATCCAATGCGGGATAGACTAATAAGACTTATTTATGAAAGAGCCTTTAAATACAGTGAAGAGCCTATTTTCCGACTTGTCTCAGGTGGTTTAAGTCAGTATTACTTTAACTGTAAAACAGTAACTCTATCACCTGAAGGCATGTATTTAATAGGTAATATAATTTTTGACATGATTGCTAACCTTGATGTTAAAGGTATAGGAGGACTTACACTTGGTGCAGACCCTATTTCAAATGCAGTAGCCTATACTTCCTATTTAAAACGTAAACCCATTGAGTCATTTGTTGTTAGAAAAAAAGCAAAAGAACATGGCACTATGCAGTGGATTGAGGGGAACATAAAACAAGGTGACAGTGTTGTTGTTGTAGATGATGTCATTACTACAGGAAGCTCAACAATTAAGGCAATAACCCGTCTTAAAGAAGCAGGAATTTTCGTGAAAAAAGTTATTGTTCTTGTTGATAGACAAGAAGGTGGAAGGGAAAATATATTAAAATTTCTTGCAGAATGCGGATTTCCTGCTGAATTAGAAGCAGTGGTTTTAAGGGATGATGTAATGCAGCTTAAAAGGTGAATAAACAGATAAAATTTCAATGCATAATTAATTGCTCCTATATATGTTGCGGTGGAGCAACTATTGTTACAATAAAAGAACTTGGAAAACTTTACAGATTTTTCCCTATTACTGCAGGATTTAGGAAGATATATCCTTTTAATTCTTTTCATAAAGAGTATCTTGAAGCTTTTGCAATTAAATATAAAAGCTTTTACATTATTGGAGATTTTGTAGCAGGCAATAGATTAAAGAAAAGATGTAGACTGCTTAAAGACTCTTTATGTTCAATACATGGAAGCCTTAAACCCCTTCAATGCAATATTATTCCATTTTCCGTGACTTTCCCTGAAACAATGCAAAATCTTGTAATAGCAGAAAAAAGAAGAGGAGTTTTTAAAGTTTGTAAAGGTTTTCATGATGATGCTCCTGTGGTATGGAATGGTGAATTCACTGACCCAAAGCTTAAAGAAAATTTCTATAACCTTAGAGAAAATCTTGTTTTCCAAAGACATATAATTGAGAAAATTTTTTTGAGATTTGAAAATAATGTATTTTTTCAAAAATTTATACAAACAGAAAGTGGTTTCTTTGAAGTGCCTATTCTTACTGATTTTATTGATGAAATATGCAATATTGCTTTAATTCAAAATAAGACCGATTTCTTAAAAGCCCAGAAAAATTTATTTATCAATGAGTTAACGGTTGGAGGAATTAAGAACTCCTTATTTATTGATGCATTGAATGCAATAGAAGCAAGCAATATCAATATTTCTGAGTAACTAATTTCTCCTTAAATCAATTAGGGTTTCAAGACTTGATATAAATCAACTCAATATGTTATTGTTTAACTATGGAACGTAAAGATTACTACAAAATCTTAGGAATTAGTAAAGATGCCTCGCAGGAAGAGATTAAAAAGGCTTATCGTAAGCTTGCGAGGAAATACCATCCTGATTTAAATCCGGGGAATAAAGAAGCTGAGGAAAAGTTTAAGGAGATAAATGAAGCATATGCAGTATTGAGTGATCCTCAAAAAAGAGAGGAGTATGACAGAGGAGGAAGCTTTGATTTTAAGGGTTTTGATTTCGGTGGTTTTGACTTTACAAAAGGCTTTGATTTGGGAGATATCTTTGGCGACATCTTCGGTGAGACTTTTACCACTGCTCAACCTTTCTATTTAAAGGGTGAAGATATTGTTATTCCGATAACACTTAGTTTTGAAGAAGCTTATAATGGTGTAGTCAAGCCAATTCATTATCAGAGATATATAGAATGCTCAGTCTGTCACGGAAGCGGTGCTGATAAGATAGATATATGTAAAAAATGTAATGGTACAGGAAGAATTCAGGCATCTCGTGGATTTTTAAGAGTAAACCAAACATGCCCTCAATGTGGAGGAACAGGTAGAACCGCTTCATCCAAATGTAGAAACTGTGGTGGAATTGGAAGAATTTTGACTGTTGAAACACTTAAAGCAAAAATTCCTGCTGGTGTTGATAATGGTTCAACTGTAAAGGTTAAAGGATACGGAAATGCTGGCAAGGGCGGTGCACCTTATGGTGATTTAATACTTGATGTTACGGTTACTCCGCATCCTTTCTTTACAAGAAAGGGCGATGATATATACATTGAGCTTCCTGTTACCTTTGTTGAAGCAGCACTGGGTGCGAAGATTGATGTTCCTATTGCTGATGGAGGTTTTGTAAAAATGAAAATCCCTGAAGGTACTCAAAGTGGACAGAAGTTTAGAATTTCTGGCAAGGGATTTCCTTCGCCAAAGAATGGTAATAGAGGAGATTTGTATGTTGTGATCAAGATTGCGGTGCCTAAGGGATTAACCCAGTCCGAAAAGGAGGAAGTAAAAAAGATTGAGAGACTCTATAAAGAAAATCCAAGACAGTTCATGTTGGGGAGGTAAAAATGGGAAAAGACGAGAGATTCTATTTGATTAGCATGGTATGTAAACTTCTTAATGTACATCCTCAAACTCTGAGACTTTATGAGAGAGAAGGTTTTATAAAGCCCAAAAGAATAAAAAAACAGAGGATTTATACAGATGAGGATTTAGAAAGACTTAACTTTGTAATAAAGCTTACAAAGGAATTTGGTGTTAACAGAGCAGGAGTTGACATTATTTTAAGGATGAGAGAAAGAATGCAGATTATGGAAGAGGTAATGCAGGAAATGCTTCGTTATGTTGATGAAGAAATAAGACAACAGGTGGAAAAAAGAATTAAAAAATTTTTTGAACAATTTTAAGGAGGGAAAAACCATGAGATTTGATAAACTTACTTATAAAACTCAGGAAGCCATAAGAGAGGCTCAGAAGATTGCTTCACAGTATGGTAACCAGCAGATAGATGTAGAACATCTAATTTATGCCCTGGTTGAAGATAGTGAAGGGCTTGTGACTCGGATTCTTAAGGAATGCGGAGCAGACTTAAACTCAATCAAAACAGATTTAAAGAAAGCTATAGATAAAATTCCAAAGGTCTATGGTGCTCAGCCACTTGAGCAGGTCTATATTACTCCAAGACTTAATCAGCTTTTTGAAAAAGCTGACAAGGAAGCAGAACATCTTAAAGATGAATATATAAGTGTGGAGCATCTTCTTATAGCTCTTTTTGATGTAGGAGGTCCTGCGCTTGATGCAATAAAAAAGCAGGCAGTTACCCGTCAAAAAGTGCTTGATGCAATGAGGGCAATAAGAGGAGTTCATCAGGTAACTGATCCAAATCCAGAAGAAAAGTATCAGGCATTGGTTAGATATGGCAAAAATCTTACAGAACTTGCAAAAAAGGGTAAACTTGATCCTGTTATTGGAAGAGATGAAGAAATTAGAAGAGTTATTCAAGTTTTAAGCAGAAGAACAAAGAACAATCCTGTTTTGATTGGTGACCCTGGTGTTGGTAAAACAGCTATAGTGGAAGGTCTTGCACAGAGGATAGTAGCAGGCGATGTTCCTGAATCTTTGAGGAATAAAGAACTTATAGCTCTTGATATAGGCTCACTTCTTGCAGGTGCAAAGTATCGTGGAGAGTTTGAGGAGAGACTCAAAGCAGTGCTTAAAGAGATTACACAGTCTGAAGGAAGAATTATTACATTTATTGATGAACTTCACACACTTGTAGGTGCAGGTGCTGCTGAAGGTGCAGTGGATGCAGCAAATATGCTCAAGCCAGCTTTAGCAAGGGGAGAGCTTAGATGCATTGGAGCAACTACTGTTAATGAATACAGAAAATACATTGAAAAAGACCCTGCACTTGAAAGAAGATTTCAGCCTATTTTAGTTAAAGAGCCTTCTGTTGAAGACACAATTTCTATTTTAAGAGGACTTAAAGAGAGATATGAGGTTCATCATGGTGTAAAGATAAAGGATTCAGCATTAGTTGCTGCTGCTGTGCTTTCAGCAAGGTATATAACAGACAGATACTTGCCTGATAAAGCAATTGATTTAATTGATGAAGCTGCGGCAAAGCTCAGAATGGAGATTGATAGCATGCCAATTGAACTTGATGAGATAGAAAGAAAACTTAGACAACTTGAGATAGAGCGTCAGGCATTGAGCAAAGAACCAACTGAAGATGCAAAGGAAAAAATAAAAAAGATTTCTCAGGAGATAGAGCAACTACTCACTAAAAAAGAGGAACTGAACACACAATGGCAGGCTGAAAAAGAGTTTATTTTAAAAATCAGAGAGATTAAGGCAGAGATTGAACAGGCAAAAATAGCAAGTGAACAGGCAGAACGTCAGGGAGATTTAACAAGGGCAGCAGAATTGAGATATGGCAAACTTATTGAACTTCAGAAAGCACTTGATGAGGCAAATGCCCGACTTAAAGAGATTCAGAGAGGAAGGCAAATGCTCAAAGAAGAGGTTGATGAAGAGGATATTGCTGAGGTAGTGGCTAAATGGACAGGAATTCCAGTTAAAAGACTTCTTGAAAGCGAAACTCAGAAACTTATAAAAATGGAAGAGCGACTCAAAGAAAGAGTTGTTGGACAAGATGAAGCAATTATAGCAGTATCAAATGCAATAAGGAGAGCAAGAGCAGGATTACAGGATCCTAATCGTCCTATTGGGTCATTCATGTTTCTTGGACCTACAGGTGTTGGTAAAACAGAACTTGCAAAGGCGCTGGCAGAATTTCTATTTGATGATGAAAATGCCATGATTCGTATTGATATGTCTGAATATCAAGAGCGTCATACTGTATCTCGTCTTATTGGTGCTCCTCCTGGTTATGTGGGCTATGAAGAAGGAGGTCAACTTACAGAGGCTGTAAGAAGGCGGCCATACAGTGTTGTTCTTTTTGATGAAATTGAAAAGGCTCATCAGGAAGTATTCAATATACTCTTACAGATACTTGATGATGGTCGTCTTACAGATGGACACGGAAGAACTGTTGACTTCAGAAACACAATTATCATAATGACATCAAACATAGGAAGCGCCCATATTCAAGAATTTCTTGAAAATAAAGGTTCTGAGCACTGGCAGGATTTAAAGAAAGATTTAAAAACAAGGATAATAGATGATTTAAGAGCATTTTTCAGACCTGAGTTTCTTAATAGGATTGATGAGATAATAATCTTTAATCCATTGAGTAAAGAGATAATGAAGGATATCATAGAAATTCAGATTAAACGGATAAAACAGTATCTTAAACAGAGGAAGATTGATATAATCCTTACAGAAGAAGCAAAGGACTATATTGTAAGAATTGGATATGATCCTGTATATGGTGCAAGACCTTTGAGAAGAGTGTTACAGAAAGAAATTCTTGATGCTCTGGCAATAAAACTAATTGAAGGAACATTTAAAGAAGGGGAGACTGTAGAAGTTGATTTTAAAGATGGTAAAATTGTATTTAATAAGGTTGTTTTGGTAGAAGCAGCCTAAGATAAATTGAGGAGGTGTATCATGTCCATTGTAAAATGGAGTCCTTTAAAGGAAATTGAGGAAATAAGAAAGGAGATGGACAGACTTTTTGAAGAGTTTCTATCACCTGTTCGTAGGAGAAGAGCTGTTACCACAGAAGGGGTTATCTCTCCTAATGTGGATATTTTTGAAAGAGGTAGAGAGGTAGTTATTCAGGTTGAACTACCAGGTGTTAATAAGGATGAGGTGGATTTAACTATTACAGATGACCGATTGATAATTAAGGGAGAAATTAAGAAGCCTGAAGGTATTTCTGAAGATGATTATATTTTGAATGAAAGAAGTTATGGACCATTTTCAAGAACTGTCAATCTCCCTACGGATGTAGATAAATCTTCAGTTAAAGCAAATATTAAAAACGGACTACTTGAGATAGTTGTTTTAAGAAAAGAAGAATCCAAACCAAGAGAGATAAAAATTCCTTTAGAATAATTATATTCCTCGGGGCATCATGCTCCGAGGAATTTGATAATAATTGACAAAATATTAGAGAAAGATTTATTTTAGAGAAGTTGTTTACAAAATCTCCCGGAGGTAACAATGGCTGAAGGCATTGTAGAGCTCACAAGCTCTAAATGGGAAACAGAAGTTTTAAATTCAAAAGGTGTAATAATGGTAGATTTTTGGGCACCATGGTGTGGTCCATGCAGAATAATTGCTCCTACAATAGAAGAACTTGCAAAGGAATACGAAGGTAAAATAAAAGTAGGGAAACTAAATACTGATGAAAATCCAGAAATAGCAACACGTTATGGAATTATGGGAATTCCAACAATAATGTTTTTTAAAGATGGTCAAAGAGTTGACCAGATTGTAGGAGTTGTTCCAAAATCTATTCTAAAGAGCAAATTGGATAGTCTCCTCAGTAGCTAATTCGTGAAAAAATTTTTAATTATAGTTTTTATCCTACTAATTCCACAAATGGGGCAAAGTGCACTTAAAAAAGGTGATTTTGCCCCTAATTTTTCCCTTACTGCTTGGAATGGAGAAAATATTGAAGTTTATCAGCTTAAAGGCAATGGAATACTTATAGAGTTTCTTTCAACAAAATGTTTTGCCTGTGATTACGTAATTCCTGATATAAACAAACTTTACGGAAAATTTAAAAAAGAAAATATTCAAATAATCGGAATCTTGTTTAATGACGAAATAAAAGAACCTCAAAAACTTTTTGAATTTGCAAAAGACAGGGGGATTCAATATCCTCTATTTCTATGTGATGTAAAAATAAAAAAATTATACAATATCTATGGTTTCCCAAACTTTTTTATTTTAAATAGAGAAAAAAAGATTGTCCAAATATACAGAGGCATAACAGAAGATACTTTTGGTTTACTGAGCAAAGATTTAGAAATTCTTCTTAGGAGGCAATAAATGTTTGAAGCATTAACAGATAAACTTGAAGCAATATTTAAAAAACTTAAAGGTAAAGGAATTCTAAAAGAAGAAGATGTTGATGCAGCTTTAAAAGAAATAAGAATTGCTTTGCTTGAAGCAGATGTTAACTTTAAGGTTGTAAAAGCTTTTATTGAAAGAGTCCGTCAAAAAGCAGTTGGTAAAGAGATTCTTGAAAGCCTCTCTCCTGCACAACAAGTAATAAAGATAGTTTATGAAGAACTCTGTGAACTCCTTGGAGGAAGTACTTCAAAAATTAAGCTCAGTCCTAATCCTCCAACAATCATTATGATGGTAGGACTTCATGGTTCTGGTAAAACCACCACATCTGCAAAGCTTGCAAGACTTTTTAAAAAACAGGGACGGAGGCCTATGCTCGTAGCAGCTGATCTTCAAAGACCTGCGGCAATAGAACAGCTTGTTACCTTAGGTAAACAGATAGATGTTCCTGTTTTTCATTCATATGAAATTAAAGATCCAAGAGAACTCTGTAAAGATGCTTTAAAAAAGGCTGTTATTGACAGAGCAGATCCTGTAATTGTTGATACCGCAGGAAGAATGCATGTTGATGAAGAACTCATGAGAGAATTGCAGGATGTAAAAAATGTTCTTAATCCTCATGAAATTCTTTTTGTAGCAGATGCAATGACAGGACAGGATGCTGTGAACATCGCAAAAAGTTTCCATGAAAAAATAGGTATTGACGGTGTTATTCTTACAAAGATGGATGGAGATGCCAGAGGTGGAGCAGCACTGTCCATAAAAGAAGTCACTGGAAAGCCAATAAAGCTTATTGGAACAGGTGAAAAAATTGATGCAATTGATGAATTCCATCCAGACAGAGTTGCAAATAGAATTCTTGGAATGGGAGATGTCCTTTCACTAATTGAACAGGCACAGAAAGCCTATGATATGAAAGAAGCTGAAAAGCTTAAAGCAAAAATTGAAAAAGAGGAGTTTACATTTGATGACTTGAAGGACCAGATCAGAAAAATGAGGAAAATGGGACCTATTGAAAATATCCTTTCCATGCTTCCTGGGGCAAATAAATTTTTGAAAAACATTAAAATAGATGAAAAAGAGTTTGTTAAAGTGGAAGCAATAATTAATTCAATGACTTTTGAAGAAAGAAAAAATCCTAAAATTATAAATGCAAGCAGAAGGATAAGAATTGCAAAAGGAAGTGGAACAACTGTAACAGATGTTAACAGACTTATCAAACAATTTCATGAAATGAAAAAAATGATGAAACAGCTAAAACATGGGAAAGGATTTAAACTGCCAAAGATTTTTCCATTTTAAATCTTAAAATAAAATTTTTCCGCTATCCAATGTATAGACTTTATCTGTTGCTTTTGTTATAAAATCTCTGTCATGAGAAACAATTAGATAAGTTTTTGTATTATGCTTTAAATAGCTCAAAAGTTTTTCTGTTGTATTTTCATCAAGCCCTGAAGAAGGTTCGTCCAATAGATAGCATATTGGTTTCATCGCAATAATTGTTGCTAAGGCAACAAGTTTTTTCTCCCCTCCTGAAAGTTTAAAAGTAACTCTGTCTTCAAAATCTTTTAAGCCCAAGATATTGCATGTGTCCCTTACTATTTCCATTGCTTCTTTTTTTGTCTTTCCAAGATTTAAGGGACCAAAGGCTATATCTTCCTTAACTGTAGGACAAAAGAGCTGACTATCTGAATCCTGAAAAAGAAAACCTATTTTCTGTCTTACTTCAATGAAATCTTTTTCTTTATTTCGTATTTTTCCGAATATCTCTATAGTTCCTGATTGAGGCTTAAGAAGCCCCATTATAATATGAAGGAGTGTTGTTTTCCCAGAGCCATTAGGTCCAATTAAGCCTATTTTATCTCCCTCATATACATCAAGATTTAGGGAATTTAAGACTATCCTTCTGTCATAGCTGAAGGAGATATTTCTTAGTTTTATAATTGGTGTTTTCAACTCTTAACCCAGAATAAAATAAAAATTGCTGTAGAAATAACACCAAATATTATATCACTTTTTCTAATTTGAAAATGCTCAAATAATGGGAAAAAACCCTGAAAACCTCTGCAAAGCATTGCCCTGTATATCTCCTCTGCTCTTTCATAGCTTTTTATAAGCATTCCACCAACAATGTATGCATAGGTTTTATAAGTATGAAGATTTGTTTTTGGAATAAATCCTCTTAAAGCAACTGCTCTCTTTATTTTTAAATATTCTTCATGAATTACAGTAATATAGCGATAAAAAAGAAAAAAGACTGTAACAAGTTTTTTTGGCATTTTTAAATGAAGCATTGCATGAGCAAGAGAAAACACTGAGGATGTTGAAAGAAGAGTTATTGTAGCAATAATTATGGCATTGCATTTAATAGTGATTGAAAGAGCATAGTTAATTCCCTCATGGCTGATTTTTATGAAGCCTAAAGTAATATAAGGATTTCCAGGGTAGCTTAGAGGAATAAAAAGCCATATAAAAGCAATGAAAAAATTCGCTGCGAGAAGTCTTGAAATTAAGGGTTTTGCTTTAATTCGGGTAATTAAAAGAAGAGTTAATGAGTAGAAAAGATAAAGCATTGGTGTTTTTATACCTGATGATATCGCGCAGAGTATACTGAATAAAGCAAAAACCAAAATTTTTACTCTTGGGTCTGCTTTGTGAAGAAAGCTATTTCCCTCTGAGAACTCTTCAAGATGCATTTTTTTTTCTTTTAAGAAGCATTATTATCCCCCAGATTCCGAAAATATATCCAATGCCTCCAATTATATCTCTAAGACTAACTTTATCCATCTGTTTCCGTAAATCCATTATTTCAGCCCTTAATCCCTGTAATTTAGCATCCATAACTTCGTCAATTATCTGTTTGATTTCATCTTTGTTCACTGTAGCCTCAGACTGCACAGGTTTATTTGGAGTCTTTGCCGTCATGGTTTCCTTATTTTCTTTTTTTTCGGGTTTTTCCGCTATCCCTTCAAGTTTATACTCTGCTCGATGTCCTTCTCCTGCAGGAATTATTATCCTTAATGTCCCCTTTTCTTTTGTTGTAAAACTGTATTTACCCTTTTCATCTGTTACAGCTTCAAGAATCTTCTGCCCTTTTAAATCGTAAATTTCTACCTTGCTGTTTTTGCAGGGTGAGCCATCTACAAAGTAACATTCTCCAAAAATTTTATCTCCTTCTCTGTATGCATAAGTACTTACTTTATGGGCATAGGCAGAGGTAGAGATGAAAATTAAAAGTTGTATGACCAAAATAAATATAATCCCTTTTTTTATTTTCAAATTCTTTTTATCTAATTCCGAATTCTTTTTCTTTAATTCCGAACCTTTGCCTGTCATTCCGAACGAAGTGAGGAATCTCCTCTGGTTTATTTTATGCTGTGCAAACCAGTAATTTTGTTGTCTATAGTTTAGCATATCAATGCCTCCGGTTTTACTTTTTTAAGATATACTACAACAAATCCTGTAATAATTCCCTCAATTAAAGCAATTGGAAGATGCATTACAAGAAGAGTTCCTGCAATGCCTACAAAACTTTTTTCAGTTTCCATCAGAGCAATACTTATAAAAAATGCTGCTACAAGCAGAGCTAAAAATCCGCCTAAAAAGCCACCTAAAAAAGCTAAGTTTTTGCCTTTTTGTAGCATTTTTCTGAAAACATAATATAATAAAACTCCTGGCATTGCCATTGCAAAAGTATTCACACCCAAGGTAGTAAGTCCACCAAATTGAAATAAAAGAGCTTGAAGCACCAATGCTACAAATATGGAAGGAAAGGCTGCCCACCCAAGAAGCATTCCCACAAGTCCGTTTAATACAAGATGTGCAGATGTTGGTCCTATGGGAATGTGAATAAGAGATGCGACAAAAAAGGCTGATGAAAGAACCGCAACCTTAGGGATGTCTTCATTTTTTATTTTCCTTAATCCTAAGGTAAGTCCTATTAAGGATAAAACAGCGCCGGTAAGAAGAACCGGCGCAGAAAGCACTCCTTCTGAGATATGCATTATTTTATCTCCCTTGCCTTAATCCAAATAATCCCTCCTATTTCAACTGGGTATTCTTTTCCGTCTTTTTTAAGCTTATATGGTGCTTCAGTCAATGCAGCAAATCCCCACCAGCCAGCTTTTGGTATACCAAAGGTAAAAACTCCATTTGCATCTGCCTTTATAACCTGCGTTATATAAGACTCCTTTGGTGCTTTTACTTTTACCCCCTCATTAAAATATTCAACTTCTACCTCTGCGAAAGGAAGCGGCTTTCCATTAACCTTTACAACTCCCTGAAAAACGTTTCCAGCCCAAAGACCATAAGGTCTTGTAAGTGGAACAATCTCAATTGGAAGTCCTACTTCTTTGTCCCATCCTTCTTCTTTGCCTAATGCCTGCACCACGACTTTTGGATAGTGGACAATAAATTTTTCCTCTGCAGGTTCCCAGTAAGGCTCTGGTTCAAGATAAAAGATGTAGTCCCCAGGACGTTTAATTGTAAATTGAGTTTCCCAAATATTTCTGCCCTTTATTTTTTTGTTTATAAGCGTATTAAGCAGGTCTGTTTTCTCATCTCCAAGCATGACTCCAAATGCCTTTGGCTTTTCCATATTTAGCCATTCTTGTTCAAAAGGATGCATGAAGTAAACCTTAAGAGTAATTTTCTTTGGGTCTTTCTCACCAATGATGTCATCAGAAGGCAGAATTATTCCAAAATGAGCAAAAGCTATTCCTGTGAAAAATAAAACAGCAATGATGCTGATTAAAAAAGTTGAAAATCTCTTCATTTTTTTTACCTCCTCCATTAAAAGTTAAAGTTTAATCTAACACCGTATACATTGCCTGCTTTTGTGTTTTCGGAGTCTCTATCTTTGTCACGGATATATTGATAATCAAAGGTTATGTCTGAACTAA
>NZ_BJKS01000008.1:0-53879 GCF_006538445.1 Thermodesulfovibrio sp. Kuro-1
ACATACCAGAGCCTGAAAGGCCAATAGACAAGCCATTTTTAATGCCTATAGAAGATGTATTTACAATATCAGGTAGAGGAACAGTAGTAACAGGGAGAGTAGAAAGAGGAATAATCAAAGTAGGAGATGAAGTAGAGATAGTGGGATTAAGAGAGACCCGTAAGACAGTAGCCACAGGAGTAGAGATGTTTCGTAAGATACTGGATGAAGGAAGGGCAGGAGACAACATAGGAGTGTTATTAAGGGGAATAGGCAAAGATGAAGTAGAGAGAGGGATGGTATTAGCGAAGCCTGGGAGCATAACCCCGCATACGAAGTTTAAGGCAGAAGTATACGTATTGACGAAGGAAGAGGGAGGAAGGCATACACCATTTTTCAATGGATACAGGCCACAGTTTTATTTTAGGACAACGGATGTGACAGGAGTGATAAAGTTACCAGACGGAGTAGAGATGGTAATGCCAGGTGACAATGTGAATTTAAGTGTAGAGTTGATAGCACCGATAGCGATGGAAGAAGGATTAAGATTTGCGATAAGAGAAGGTGGAAGAACAGTAGGTGCAGGTGTTGTTACAGAGGTGCTGGAGTAAAATGGACCAAAAGATTAGAATAAAATTAAGAGCTTATGACAACAGGGTTCTGGATCAGTCTGTTAAGGAGATAGTGGATACTGTCAAAAAAACAGGTGCAAGGATTTCAGGTCCTGTGCCTTTACCAACAAAAATAAGTAAATATACAGTTTTAAGGTCAACAAATCAGGATAAAAAATCAAGAGAACAATTTGAAATAAGAGTGCATAAAAGATTGATAGATATACATGATCCCACCCCCGAAACAGTGGAGGCTCTTATGAAATTGGAGCTTTCTGCAGGGGTAGATGTGGAGATAAAGCTATGAAGGCAATTTTAGGTAAAAAAATAGGAATGACTCAAATATTTGATGAAGAAGGCAGAATTATTCCTGTGACAGTAATAGAAGCAGGTCCGTGCTGGATTGTGCAGGTAAGGAGTAAGGAAAAGAATGGTTACGAAGCAGTTCAGCTTGGTTTTCAGGAGATCAAGAAAGAAAAAAATGTACCCAAACCCTTGCTTGGAATTTTTAAAAAAGCAGGAATTCCTCCATGTAGGGTTTTAAAGGAATTTAAAATGACAGGATTTAATGTGGGTGATAAGGTTACTGTAGAGATATTTACAAAGGGTGATGTGGTAAGTATAGCTGGTATTTCAAAAGGAAAGGGATACCAAGGTGTCATGAAAAGGCATAATTTTGCAGGTGGTCCTGACACGCATGGCTCTATGTTTAACAGAGCACCTGGTTCTATTGGTGCAAGTTCTTTCCCGTCAAGAGTATGGAAGGGTAAGGGTATGGCTGGTCATATGGGAAATGAAAGGGTCACAGTGAAAAATTTAACAATTGTTGATGTTATTCCGGAACAGAATTTGCTTCTTGTGAAAGGCGCTGTTCCGGGTGGTGAAAATGGAATTCTACAAATATGGAAGGTAGAAGCATGATAGAGATTGAGATAAGAGATATTAATAACAACATAGTTGGTAAAAAAGAAGTTCCTGATATTGTTTTCAATAATTCCGCTTCTGAATCTGTGGTTCATACAGCAGTGGTTGCCTATATGGCAAATCAGAGGCAGGGGACACATTGTACAAAGACAAGGTCTGAAGTTTCAGGCGGAGGTAAAAAGCCATGGAGGCAGAAGCATACAGGAAGAGCAAGACATGGAAGCATTAGATCACCTTTGTGGAGAAAAGGCGGAATAGTATTCGGACCTAAGCCAAGAGATTACTATATTCAACTTCCTAAGCAGATGAAGGATACGGCATTATTTAAGGCGCTTACAATGAAATATAGAGATAATGAGATTTTGTTGCTTGATAATTTATCTCTCAATAGGATAAAAACAAAGGATATGGTAGAAATTTTAAAGAATTTACAGCTTGAAGAAAGCTCTGTCCTGATAGCTCTTCCAGAGAAGGATGAAAAAGTGCTTCTTTCAGCAAGAAATATTCCATATATAGGTGTTGTAAGAGCAGAAGATCTGAATGCTTATCATGTAGCAATGTTTGATAAGGTAGTATTTACAGTTGCAGGACTTGATAAGTTGCTCAGTATTAAGGGGGTTTCTTGATGGATATTTACAGCATAATAAAAAAACCTGTTTTTACAGAAAAAGCTTTGAATCTCAAAGAAAGTCAAAATAAGGTTGTTATAGAGGTTCATCCTGATGTAAACAAGGTTCAGGTTAAGAAAGCTTTTGAGGAGATATTTAAAGTTAAGGTTGACAGTGTGAGCATTATTAATGTGAAGCCGAAAATAAAAAGAGTTGGACTTCATTTCACGAAGACAAAAAAAACAAAAAAAGCAATAGTTACCCTGAAAGCAGGGGAGAAATTAGATTTGATAGAGGGTGTATAAATGGGTATAAGAAGATGTAAACCAACATCAGCAGGCAGAAGATTTGTAACGTATCATGATTTTAGTGAAATAACAAAAGATGAGCCCTATAAGCCATTAACTACATGTATCAAAAAGAGAAAAGGTAGAAATAATCAGGGTAGAATAACCTCTTGGTTAAAAGGCGGAGGGAATAGGAAGCTTTACAGAATTATAGACTTTAAAAGAAATAAACATGGCATTCCAGCAAAAATAGAAAGCATACAGTACGATCCCAACAGATCAGCCAGAATAGCTCTTTTGAAGTATATGGATGGAGAATATAGATATATTCTTGCGCCAGATGGATTAAAGGTGGGGGATACAATAATGAGCGGTTCTGGTATAGACATAAAGGTTGGAAATGCTTTGCCTCTTAAGGAAATACCTCTGGGAACGATGATACACAATATAGAACTTTTCCCAAATGGAGGAGGTAAGCTTGTAAGAAGCGCCGGAACAGCAGCTCAGCTAATGGCTAAAGAGGGTAAATATGCTCACGTAAAACTGCCCTCAGGAGAGGTAAGATTGATAAATGTGAATTGTTTTGCCACTATAGGACAGGTAAGCAATCTTGAACACGAGAATGTAATAATAGGAAAAGCTGGAAGAACAAGACATATGGGCAGGCGTCCTTCAGTTAGAGGAGTTGCAATGAATCCAATTGATCATCCTTTAGGAGGCGGTGAAGGGAAATCTTCAGGAGGAAGAGCTGCGTGTACACCATGGGGTAAACCTGAAGGAGTTAAAACAAGAAAAAATAAGAGAACTGATAAGTTTATAATAAAGAGGCGGAAGTAAAGGGGGTTAAAGGTGCCAAGATCGCTTAAAAAAGGTCCGTTTGTGGATGTTAAACTTATGGAAAAAGTAAAAAAAGCTCTGGAGTCAGGAGATAAAAAGCCTATAAAGACTTGGTCAAGAAGGTCAACAATTATTCCAGAATTTATTGGACTTACTTTTGCAGTTCATAATGGAAGAAAGTTTATTCCTGTATATGTGACTGAAAATATGATTGGACATAAACTCGGAGAATTTGCACCTACAAGAACTTTTAAAGGTCATGCAGGCTCCGAAGAAAAGAAAAAGGCTAAGGGGAAATAGAAAATGGAAGCAAGGGCTATATTAAGATATGCTCGTATAACTCCAACTAAGGCAAGAAGAGTTATGAATTTAATTCGCGGGAAAAAAGCAGGTGAGGCTTTATTGACTTTGAAGTACATGCCTCATAAAGGCGCTCGTATAATTGAAAAAGTTTTAAGATCTGCTTTAGCAAATGCTGAGCAAAAAAATCCAAGGTTGGATATTGATAATTTGAAAATAGTCAAAGCCTGTGTTGATCAGGGTCCGATGATGAAAAGAATTGAGCATAGAGCTAGGGGAAGAGCGAATATTATTAAAAAGAAAACTTCACATATTACAATATATGTTGGTATTGAAGAAAATTAAAGCGGGGGTGTTGAGTTGGGTCAAAAAACAAATCCGATAGGCAACAGATTAGGAATAATCAGGACATGGGAAAGTAGATGGTTTACTAAAAAAGGATATGCGGATCAGTTAATAGAGGACCTTAAACTTAGAAAAATGTTAAAAGACAAACTTTATCATGCAGGAATATCCAAGATTGAGATAGAAAGAGTTGGAGAAAAAGTTAGAGTTTTAATATTTGCAGCCAGACCAGGAATAATTATTGGTAAAAAGGGCGCGGAAGTTGAAAGATTGAAAAAAGAAGTAGAAGAAAAAACAGGTAAACAGGCAAATATTGAAATAAAGGAAGTAAGAAGACCTGAGCTTGATGCTCAATTAGTTGCTGAGAATGTAGCACTTCAGATAGAAAAAAGAGTTGCTTATCGTAGAGCAATGAAAAGGGCTGTGGCGTCTTCAATGAGATTTGGAGCTAAAGGCATTAAAGTATCATGTGCTGGAAGATTGGCAGGAGCAGAAATAGCAAGAACTGAATGGTACAGGGAAGGAAGAGTGCCTTTAAGCACGTTTAGAGCAGATATTGATTACGGATTTGCAGAGGCAAAGACTACCTATGGAATAATTGGCGTCAAGGTCTGGATATTTAAGGGTGAAGTTCAGCCAGGGCAATATATAAATTATAACTATTAATTTGCGGAGAGGAATAAATTATGTTAGCTCCTAAAAAAGTTAAATTTCGTAAAATGCAAAAAGGCAGAATGAATGGTATTGCTTACAGAGGTGGTACCGTATCATTTGGGGAATATGGACTTAAGGTTCTTGAGCCTGCATGGATTACAGCAAGACAGATTGAGGCAGCAAGAGTAGCAATAATGAGACATGCTAAAAAAGGTTGTAAGCTCTGGATAAGAATTTTCCCTGATAAACCCATTACTCGTAAGCCTGCTGAAACCAGAATGGGTAAAGGAAAAGGAAATCCTGAGTTTTGGGTTGCTGTTGTTAAACCTGGTAGAATTCTTTTTGAACTGTCAGGAGTTTCAGAAGAAATTGCAAAAGAAGCATTTGAGCTTGCATCTCATAAGCTTCCAGTGAAAACAAAATTTGTAAAGAGGCAGGAGAGTTTTGTATGAAGGCTACAGAATTAAGAAATTTTTCAATAGAAGAACTAAGGAAAAAAGAGAAAGAATTACGCAGAGAATTGTTCAATTTAAGATTTCAACTTGCTAAAGGTGAGCTACAGAATGTAAAAAGAATGAAAGCGGTTAAGAAAGATATTGCAAGAATATTAACTATAATTACAGAAAAAACTATGATGTCTTCTAAGGGCGAAGCCCACAAGAATTAAAAGAAAGAGGTATAAGGAGTTAAGGATATGCCGAAAAAGATATTAAAGGGCACAGTTGTAAGTGATAAAATGGACAAAACAGTGGTTGTTTCAGTTGAGAGAGTTTTTCAGCATCCTCTTTACAAAAAGACTATTAAAACAAGAAAGAAGTACAAAGCACATGATGAAGAAAATATTTGTCAGCTTGGTGACATGGTAGAAATAATTGAAAGCAGTCCAATAAGTAAAACCAAAAGATGGAAGGTTTTAAGAATTGTTAAGGAGGGTGATACTCAATGATTCAGCCAAGAAGCATTCTTGAGGTTGCTGATAATTCAGGCGCAAAAAGAGTGCAGTGCATAAGAGTACTTGGGGGTTCTAACAGAAAATATGCAAGTTTAGGAGATGTTATCATAGTAAGCGTCAAAGAGGCTTTACCTGACAGCAACATAAAAAAAGGTTCTGTAGCTAAGGCTGTTATTGTTAGATTACGCAGAAGTGTTAGAAGAAATGATGGTTCTTATATAAGATTTGATCAGAATGCAGTCGTGCTGGTTAATAATCAACTTGAACCAATTGGTACAAGAATATTTGGTCCTGTTGCAAGGGAACTGAGGTGGAAAGAGTTTACAAAAATAGTTTCACTTGCACCAGAAGTTATTTAGGTGGAGGAATAAAGTGAGTTTAAGGATTAAAAAAGGTGATACAGTTATGGTTTTATCAGGCAAAGACAAGGATAAAAAGGGAAGAGTTCTTGTGATTATGCCTAAAAAAGAAAAACTTGTTGTAGAGGGGGTTAATATTGTAAAAAAACATCAGAAACCCTCTCGTAAATATCCACAAGGTGGAATTATTGAAAAAGAATTTCCGATTTATATCTCAAAGGTAATGCTTGTGTGTCCTAAGTGTGATAAACCTACGAGAATAGGTGCGAGAATTTTAGAGGATGGCAGAAAAGTCAGGGTTTGCAAGAAGTGTAAGGAGGTTATTGACTGATGACTGCGAAAGTTGATAGTAAATACGTGCCTCGTCTTAAAAATAAATATGATAGGGAGATAATCCCCGCATTAATGAAGAAGTTTAATTATAAGAATATAATGGAAGTTCCGAGACTTGAAAAAATAGTTGTGCATGTTACCTTAGGAGAGGCTATCCAGAATATAAAACTTCTTGATGCTGCAGAGAAGCAATTAGCTTTAATAACCGGGCAGAAACCTCTGGTTACAAAGGCTAAAAGAGCTCTGGCAGCTTTTAAATTAAAAAAAGGTATGCCTTTGGGTTGTAAGGTTACTTTAAGGAAGGAAAGAATGTATGAATTTTTAGATAAATTAATTTCTCTTGCTTTACCAAGAATAAGAGATTTTAGAGGAATTTCTCCAAAATCTTTTGATGGAAGGGGAAATTATTCTTTTGGAATAAAAGAACAGTTTATATTTCCTGAAATAGATTATGATAAAGTTGAAATGATACACGGGCTTGATATAACTATCTGTACAACAGCGAAAACAGATGAAGAGGCTTTAGCTTTATTAAAAGAATTTGGAATGCCATACAGAAAATAAGGAGGGGTTGTGGCAAGAAAAAGTAAAATAGAAAGAGCAAAGTATCCAGCAAAATTTAAAGTCCGGGTAAGAAATCGTTGTAAAATGTGTGGACGTTCAAGAGGATACTTGAGAGATTTTGGTCTTTGTAGAATTTGTTTTAGATTTTTAGCCAACTCAGGGAAAATCCCTGGAGTTGTAAAAGCAAGCTGGTAAAGGGGTGACAGAATGATAACTGATCCAATTTCAGATATGCTAACTCGAATCAGAAATGCAATAAAAGTAAAAGCAGATAAGGTTGACATTCCTGCTTCAAGAATGAAGATTGAGATTTCCAAAATACTTAAAGAAGAGGGTTTTATTAAGTCTTATAAGATTATTAAAGATAAAAAGCAAGGTATTATAAGAATAAATCTTAAGTATACATCAGAAGGAGATTCTGTAATTTCAAACTTGCAAAGGATTAGTAAACCCGGTAGAAGAGTATATGTTAGTAAAGATGAAATTCCGCATGTAATGGGAGGACTTGGAGTAGCTATATTAACCACATCTCAGGGTGTCATGACTGACAAAGAATGCCGACATAAGGGAGTCGGTGGAGAAGTAATATGTTATATATGGTAAGAGGTGATAGGATGTCAAGAATAGGAAGAAAGCCAATTCAAATACCAGACAATGTAAACGTAACAGTAGAAAACAGACAGATAATTGTGAAAGGACCAAAGGGTCAGTTAAGTTATAGTCTGCCTGAAGGAATAGGAATAACAATTGATAATAAAACAATGCTAATTACAAGAGAGTCTGACCTTTCTAAACAAAGAGCTTTACATGGACTTGCAAGAAGTCTAATATCAAATATGGTTACAGGTGTGTCTCAGGGATTTACAAAAGCTCTTCAAATTTACGGAGTTGGCTACAGAGCTCAGGTAAGCGGAAATAAAATCATACTTAACATTGGATACTCACATCCTGTGGAGTTTGTTCTTCCAGAAGGCATTAAAGCTACTGTTGATGAAAAGCAGACAACTATTACACTGCATGGCATAGATAAACAACTTGTTGGACAGATAGCTGCTAATTTAAGAGCTATTAGACCTCCAGATGCATATAAAGGTAAAGGAATTAGATATACTGATGAAGTTTTAAAATTAAAACCTGGAAAGACCGGAAAGAAATAAGGAGGTTAAACTTTGCGAGACAAAACAGAGTTAAGAGACAGAAGACGTCAAAGAATTAGAAAAAAGGTTTTTGGAACTTCTGAAAGACCAAGGCTTTGTATATTCAGGAGTCTTAATCATATATATGCCCAGATTATTGATGACACAAAGGGACACACACTTGTAGCTGCTTCTACTCTTGATAAAGAGTTAAAGGATTTAAAAGGACATAAAGGTAATAAAGAATTTGCTAAAAAAGTTGGAGAATTGATTGCAGAAAGGGCAATTAAACTTGGTATAACAAAAGTTGTTTTTGATAGAGCAGGATATAAATATCATGGATGTGTTAAGGCTCTTGCAGATGCTGCAAGAGAAAGGGGACTACAATTTTAGGGAGGAGTAATGAAGCAGGAAAGAATAAATGCTAATGAATTGAGTTTAAAAGATAAAGTAGTCTATATAAATAGAGTTGCCAAGGTTGTAAAGGGTGGCAGAAGATTTTCTTTCAGTGCTTTGGTTGTTGTAGGAAATGAAGCTGGTATTGTTGGCGTAGGCAAGGGAAAAGCAGCAGAAGTGCCTGATGCAATAAGAAAGGCAATAGATAAAGCTAAAAAAAATCTTATAGTTTTTCCTTTAAAAGATACTACAATTCCTCATCGTGTAGAGTATAAATACGGAGCTACAAAGATAGTAATAAACCCTGCACCAAAAGGAACAGGAATAATAGCTGGTGGTCCAGCAAGAGCGGTTTTTGAAGTTGCAGGAGTTCAGGATATTGTTGCAAAAGTTCTTGGAAGTCATAATCCTTTCAATTCAGTAAAAGCAACAATAGGAGCATTGAATAGATTAAAAGAGCCTTCTTCTGTTGCTAAACTCAGAACAAAGCCTTCGGAGATAGAATCATCTGAAGAAAATCAGACAGTAAGTGAGGAGGAAAAGGTTTTATGAAAATAAATGATTTAAAACCAGCTCCAGGAAGTAAGAAGAAAGCAAAGAGAATCGGAAGAGGATTAGGTTCTGGGCATGGCAGATATGCAACAAAAGGGCTCAAGGGGCAGAAATCTCGTTCAGGAGGTGCTAAAGGAGCAGGATTTGAAGGTGGACAAATGCCTCTGCAGAGAAGAGTTCCAAAACGTGGTTTTTCAAATGCACCTTTTAAAAAAGAATACGCAATAGTGAATCTTGAAGACCTAAATAAAATTATTGATGAAGTTGATATTATTACTCCCGAAACTCTTTTACAAAAAGGTATTGTAAAAGACCTAAAAGATGGATTAAAAATTCTTGGCAATGGAGAAATAAAAAAATCTATCACAGTCAAAACCAATGCCATAAGTAAATCCGCACTGCAAAAAATTCAGTCTGTAGGTGGTAAGGTAGAGGTTATATAGTGGGACTTGTAACAGCCTTCAGAAATATTCTTAAAATACCTGAGTTGAGGGCAAGGGTTTTATTCACTCTTGCAATGCTTGCTGTATTTAGAATTGGAGCACATATACCCACGCCAGGTATAGACGGTGAAGCATTGAGCAAGTTTTTGCTTGAGCGTGGTGGTGCTGTTATGGGCTTTTTTGATATTTTTACAGGTGGAGCACTTTCCAAGGTTACTATCTTTGCTCTTGGTGTAATGCCTTATATAAGTGCATCTATTATTTTTCAGCTTTTAACTGTTGTTATTCCTTCTTTGCAAAAACTTGCAAAAGAAGGAGAAGAAGGTAGAAAAAAAATTACGAGATATACCAGGTATGCAACTATAGTCATAGCAGCAATTCAGGGATTTGGAATAGCTGTTGGGCTTGAAAGTATGGGAGGAGGCCAGTTTATTCAAGAGCCAGGCTGGTCATTTAGAATAATAACAATGATAACTCTTACAGCTGGAACAGCTTTTCTAATGTGGCTTGGAGAGCAGATAACTGAAAAAGGAATTGGTAATGGTATCTCTTTAATAATATTTGCAGGAATTGTTGCAAGATTTCCAAATGCTATTTTTTATACATATAATCTTGTTAGAACAGGTGAATTATCAATATTCTTTGTTTTAATTTTAATTGTTGTCATGGTTGGTGTAGTGGCAGGTATTATATTCATTGAGAGAGGTCAGAGAAGAATTCCTATTCAATATGCAAAAAGAGTTGTTGGGAAAAAAATGTATGGCGGATACACAACATATCTTCCTTTGAAAATTAATTCAGCAGGGGTTATTCCACCAATTTTTGCTTCTTCAGTATTGATGTTTCCTGCGACAGTTGCTGGATTTATAGCTGTTCCATGGGTTCAAGCACTAGCTAAACAGATGTCTCCTGGGAGTTTTCTTCACGTTATACTCTACGTTGGTTTAATAATCTTTTTTACATATTTTTACACTGCTGTTATTTACAATCCTGTGGAAATAGCTGAAAATCTTCAGAAAAATGGAGGATATATTACAGGAATAAGACCAGGGCAGAAAACATCTGAGTATATTTACAGAGTTCTTTCCCGTCTTACATTTATTGGAGCTCTTTATCTAAGTGCGGTATGCGTTTTGCCAGAAATTCTTATTGCTAAATTTAAAGTTCCTTTTTATTTTGGTGGCACATCCCTCCTTATTGCTGTAGGCGTAGCTCTTGATACAGTTTCTCAGATTGAAACCCACATGATAAGCAGGTCTTATGAAGGATTCTTCAAAAAGTTCAGAATAAAGGGCAGGAAGGACTAATTAAGTAGTGATTATATTAAAGAGTCCTGAAGAATTAAAAAAAATGAGAAAATCCTGCCAGATAGTGGCAAAGGTTCTTAAAGAGCTTAAAACATACATAAAAGAAGGATTGACAACAAAACAGATAGAGCAATTTGTTGAGAATCTGATAATAAAAATGGGAGGAATTCCGGCATTCAAAGGTTATAGAGGTTATCCTGCAAGTGTGTGTATATCTATCAATGAGCAGGTTGTTCATGGAATACCATCAGAAAAAGTTTTTATTAAAGAAGGAGATTTAGTAAGTGTTGATGTTGGTGTGCTTTGTGAACATTTTTATGGAGATGCTGCATATACATACCCTATTGGCAAAATTAGTAAGGAAGCTGAAAAATTACTCAAAATTACAGAAGAAGCCTTATATAAAGGGATTGCTGAGGCAATGGAAGGCAAAAGAATTGGTGATATCTCTCATGCTATACAGATGCACGTTGAAAACAACGGATTTTCAGTTGTGCGAGCATTTGTGGGGCACGGAATAGGAAGGTCACTTCATGAAGAACCTCAAATTCCTAATTTTGGAACAAAAGGAATCGGTCCAATGTTAAAAAAAGGTATGACACTGGCAATTGAACCTATGGTTAACGCAGGAAAACACGATGTAAAAATTCTTTCTGATGGATGGACAGCGGTTACTAAGGATGGTTCCCTTTCTGCTCATTTTGAGCATACTATTGCAATTACTGAAGGTGAACCTGAAATCTTGACTAAATTATGAAATTATAGATATATTAACAAGTTATATGCCGAAAGAAGAACATATAGAGATGCAGGGTACTATTGAGGAAGCTTTACCTAATGCTATGTTTAGAGTAAAGTTGGAAAATGGTCATGTTATCCTTGCTTATGTTTCTGGGAAAATGAGAATGCATTTTATAAAAATTTTGCCGGGCGATAAAGTTCTGGTTGAAATATCTCCCTATGACCTTACTAAGGGTAGAATAATTTACAGATTTAAATAGGAGGTGTTCATTGAAAGTAAGAGCCTCAGTAAAGAAGATTTGTGCAAAGTGTAAGATAATTAAAAGAAAAGGAGTTATTAGAGTTATTTGTGAAAATCCAAAGCATAAACAAAGACAAGGCTAAGAAAGGAGTATAATATGGCAAGAATAGCAGGTGTTGATATACCTAAAAATGAAAGAGTTGAGATAGGGCTAACAAGAATTTTTGGCATAGGCAGAAGTCTATCAAATAAAATATTGAAAGAAACAGGCGTAGAACCAAATAAAAGAGTAAAAGACCTTACAGATGAGGAAATAGTAAAAATAAGAAGCGAGATAGAAAAAAATTACAAAGTTGAAGGTGAACTAAGAAAAGAAATATCCATGAATATAAAAAGATTAATGGATATAGGTTGTTATAGAGGGTTGAGACATATGGCTAATTTGCCTGTAAGAGGACAGAGAACAAGGACAAATTCAAGAACTCGTAAGGGTCCGAGAAGAAAGATTATGAAGAAAAAATAAAAATTTGGAAGGAGGTTATATAGATTAATGGCACAGAAAAGAAAAGGCATAAAAAAGGTTAAAAAAAATATTCCTTATGGAGTGGCTCATGTTCAGACAAGTTTTAATAATACAATAATAACTATAACAGACCCAAATGGTAATGTTGTAGCATGGGCATCTTCAGGAAGTTGTGGTTTTAAGGGTTCAAGGAAAGGAACTCCTTATGCAGCTCAGATAGCAGCAGAGGCTGTTGCAAAGAGAGTTATAGACATGGGAATGAAGCAAATAGATGTTTTGGTTAAAGGACCTGGAGCAGGAAGAGAAACAGCAATAAGGGCTCTGCAGGCAGCAGGTCTTGAAATTAATTTAATTAAAGATGTAACACCTGTGCCTCACAATGGGTGCAGACCTCCAAAGAGAAGGAGGGTTTAAATGGCAAGATATACGGGTTCACTTTGTAGATTATGTAGAAGAGAGAGCATGAAAATGTTCCTCAAAGGCACAAGATGCTATACAGAGAAATGTGCTTTTGAAAGAAGAAAATATCCTCCGGGACAACATGGACATAACAGGGGTAAATTATCTGATTATGGACTACAGCTAAGAGAAAAACAAAAAGTTAAAAGAATTTATGGTGTTATGGAAAGACAGTTTAAGAATTATTTTGAAAAGGCTACAAAAATGAAGGGCGTAACAGGTGAAAATTTGCTTAAGTTACTTGAAAGAAGACTTGATAATGTTATTTATAGAATGGGATTTGCTATGAATAGAAGGCAAGCAAGACAATTAGTAAGACATGGATATTTCACGGTTAATGGTAAAAAAGTGGATATTCCATCTTATTTAGTAAGGCCTGGAGATATAATTGAGATTGTTCAATCAGGCAAAGAATTAGAGATAATTAAAGAAAGCCTTGCTTTAGCTGAACAGAGAGGTTTCCCAGTATGGTTAGAGGTCAATGCTGAAGAAATGAAAGGAAAATTTGTTAGACTTCCAGAGAGAGAAGAGATGCAGCTTCCGGTTCAGGAGCAGTTGATTGTAGAGTTTTATTCAAAATAATTTATAAAGTGATAAAATTGGGAGGCAGTAAATGAATTTATATAAAGAATTTCAGATGCCAAAAAAAGTTGAATTTGACCAAGAAAGTTTAACAGATACATATGGAAAACTTGTAATAGAACCTCTTGAAAGAGGATACGGAATAACGCTTGGCAATTCATTAAGAAGGGTATTGCTTTCTTCTCTTGATGGAGTAGCAGTTTATGCAATAAGAATAAACGATGCTTTACATGAGTTTAGCTCAATAAAAGGAGTAAAGGAAGACATTTTAGATATTATCTTAAATGTTAAAAAATTAAGATTTAAATACTATGCTCAGGACTCTGATAAAAAAATAGCTACAATTAAAATAAAAGGACCAGCTGATGTTACAGCAGAATCTATTCAGACAGATGGAACTTACGAGGTTTTGAATAAATCACAGTATATTTGTTCCCTGGATCAGGATGCTCAAATGGAAATGGTGCTTTACATAAGAAAAGGAAGAGGATATGTTCCTTCAGAGGCAATTAAGGATGATGAGTTACCCGTGGATGCAATTACTGTTGATGCTATATTCAGCCCAGTTAAAAAGGTGAATTTCAGAGTTGAAAAGACAAGAGTTGGAGAACTTACTGACTATGATAGATTAATTTTAGAGATATGGACAGATGGTAGCATAACCCCTGAAAGAGCAATCAGCGATGCTTCCAGTATATTGATCAAACATTTTGAATATCTAATATTTTTCAAAGAAGCCGAACTTCAGAATAAAGAAATTCATGAAACTGTTCCTAACCCTGAAGAAGATTTAAATTTTGATTTGTTGAACGAAAATATTTTAAAACCTATTGAAGACCTTGAATTATCTGTTAGGGCATATAATTGTTTGAAAAGTGCTGGAATAAACACAATTGCGGAACTTGTTCAGAGAACTGAAGGAGAACTTATGAAAACAAAGAATTTTGGCAGACGTTCATTAGAGGAAATAAAGGAAGTGCTTACAAATATGGGCTTAAAGTTAGGAATGAGAATAAATCCTGAATTGCTTGAAAAATTTAAGGAAAAAGCTCACAGGGGGTAATGAATGAGACATAGAGTTTCTGGAAGACACTTTGGAAGAACAGCTAACCAGAGGAAAGCACTTTTAAGAGGGCTTTTAGCTTCTCTTATTAAATATGAAAGAATTGAAACAACTGTTGCAAAGGCAAAAGCAGTTAAAGAGCTTGCTGACAGACTTGTTACTTTCGGTAAGAAAGGGGATCTTCATTCAAGAAGAATTGCGCTTTCTTATCTACCTGATAGAGAACTTGTAAAAAAACTTTTTAATGAGATTGCTCCTCGTTTTAGCGATAGAAACGGAGGATATGTAAGGGTTATTAAAACTGGATTCAGGATAAAAGACAGTGCTCCTAAAGCAATTCTTGAGTTTGTTGACTACGCAAAGCCTGAAAAAGAAAGCGATAAAGAAGAGAAAAAAGCAAATTAGTTTGACAGAAATCTTTTAAATTTGATAATTTTAATTAGTTCCTGGGTAGCTCAGCCGGCAGAGCGGGTGGCTGTTAACCACTTGGTCGGGGGTTCGAATCCCTCCCCAGGAGTTTAAATTTTTTATGACAATGGTTCCTTCGGATGCTTCGCATCCTCAGGATGATAAAAGAGGGAGGAATAGATGCCAAGAGCAAAGGGTGGATTTAAAACAAGAAGGTATCATAAAAAAATTCTTTCAATGGCAAAGGGCTACTACAGTGGAAGACGTCGCTGTTATAAAGTTGCAGCTAAAGCAGTAGAAAAGGCACTTGAACATTCTTATAGAGATAGAAGACTTAAGAAAAGAGATCTTAGGTCACTCTGGATAACAAGAATAAATGCAGCTGTAAGAATGTTTGGACTCACATATAATCAGTTTATTGATGGATTGAAAAAAGCGAATATCTCTCTTAACAGAAAGGCTCTTGCTGATATCGCATACAATGATATAAATGTGTTCGGAGAGTTGGTTGAAAAGGTAAAACCTTTTGTAAAAGCAGCATAAATGCAAGACCCTTTAAAACAGTCTTTTCTCAAAGATATAAATGATATCAGTTCTATTCAGGAACTTGTTAATCTGAAAGCTAAATACATTGGTAAAAAGGGAATCATAACAGAGAAAATTAAAAATTTAGGGAGACTAACACCTGAAGAAAGAAGGTCGCAAGGGAAAATTCTTAATGAACTAAAAGGTTTCATTGAAGAAACTATTAAAAATAAAGAAGAAGAACTAAAACAGAAAGAAATCTCAGAGATTTTAAAAAAAGAGTTTATTGATATAACCTTACCTGGAAAAGATTTCTATTTTGGTGGTAGTCATCCCGTAAATAAGACTCTTCTGGAAATTATAGACATTTTTAGAGAACTCGGCTTTACAGTTGAAGAAGGACCTGAAGTAGAGCTTGATTACTATAATTTTGAAGCATTAAACATACCTAAGGACCATCCTGCAAGAGATATGCAGGACACTTTTTATGTGAGTGAAGACGTTGTTTTAAGAACACATACTTCACCTGTTCAAGTAAGAGTTATGGAAAATAAAAAGCCTCCTTTAAGATTTATTTCTCCTGGTAAGGTTTATCGCTGCGATTCAGATGTTTCTCATACGCCAATGTTTCATCAGGTTGAAGGATTGATGGTTGATGAAGATGTTTCATTTTCACATTTAAAAGGTGTGCTTGTCTATTTTTTGAGGAGACTTTTTGGAGATATTCCTGTAAGATTTAGACCAAGTTTTTTTCCTTTTACAGAACCATCAACTGAGATAGATATAGGATGTATTATTTGTGGCGGGAATGGATGTAGAGTCTGTAAAGGCACAGGATGGCTTGAAGTTCTTGGCGCTGGGATGGTTCATCCAAATGTTTTCAAATTTGCTGGGTATCCAGAGGGTAGGTACACAGGATTTGCTTTTGGAATGGGAGTTGAAAGACTTACGATGCTTAAATATGGGATAGATGATATCAGACTATTCTTTGAAAATGATATAAGATTTTTGAGGCAATTCTGATGAAAGTTCCTTTCAGTTGGTTAACGGAATATATTGAAGGTGAGATAGAACTAAAAAGAACTTCTGATGCTCTTACAATGGCAGGGCTTGAAGTAGGAGCGATTGAAGAGTTTGATAGTGATACAGTTCTTGACCTTGAAATAACTCCCAATAGAGCAGATTGCCTAAGTATTATTGGCATAGCAAGAGAAATTAAAGCAATATTTGGACTAAAACTTAAAAAACCTTCCTTTAAAATTAAGAAAGAATTAAAAGATAATAAGTTTACCATTTCTATTGCAAATCCTGAGCTTTGCTATCGCTACGCAGGAAGAATTGTAAGAGATGTAAAAATTTCTCCATCTCCTCAATGGCTTAAAAAAAGACTTGAGGCATCAGGTATTCGTTCAATAAACAATGTAGTTGATATAACTAACTATGTTTTGCTTGAATATGGGCATCCTCTTCATGCTTTTGATCTTGACCGTCTTGAAGGATATCAGATCAGAGTAGGAACTCCAGAAGCTTTTAGGAAAAGCATAGAAGAGATTGTAACGCTTGACGGAGTAAAAAGAAAAATAAACCATGATGACCTTTTAATATGGGATGGAGTAAAACCTGTTGCAGTTGCTGGAATTATGGGAGGAGCGAATACAGAGGTTACTGATAAGACTACAAATATTTTAATTGAGAGTGCTTATTTTAAACCAGAGCGAATAAGAAAAACATCCAAAAGACTTGGAATATCAACAGAAGCCTCTTACAGGTTTGAAAGGGGAACAGACATAGAAACTCTTAAGGAAGCTCTTGACAGAGCAGCATTTCTTATTCAGGAGCTTACAGGTGGAACTGTCTATGAGGCTATAGATGTGTATCCTGTGAAAATTCCAGAGAAGAAAATTTTATTCAGCATGGAAAAGATATGTAAGTTTATCGGAGTTACTTTGAAGGATAAAGAAGTTTTGAGAATTCTGGAACTTCTTGAAATAAATGTTACAAAGAAAGATGAAAAATTTTATATTGCAAGTATACCCACACACAGACAAGACCTGGCAATAGAAGAAGATATTGCAGAAGAAGTTGCAAGAATTTATGGCTATGATACAATTCCTGCTCAGATGCCTTCAGCATTTAAATATGTTACTGAAAATCATGAACTTACCAAAAAAAGAAAATTTTTAAATCTTATAAGAGACTATTTAATTTCACTGGGTTATAGTGAAGCTGTTAATTTCAGCTTTATGTCTCCAGATGATCTTAATGTATTCGGTATATCAGAAAATGATATAAGAAGGCATTATATTTCTCTTGTTAACCCTTTAAGGCAGGAAGAATCAATAATGAGAACAATGCTATTGCCAAGTCTGCTAAAAAATACTGAAAAAAATACTGCACGTGGTATAGAAAATTTAAGACTTTTTGAAATAGGGAAAGTATTTATAGCCCAAGAAGGAGCTTCTCTTCCACAGGAAATTGTTCATCTTGGCATAATTACAAAAAAGGAAGAAATTAAATCTTCATTTAAGGATGACCCATATGATTTTTATGCGTTAAAAGGATTGATAGAGGGAGTTTTCAGACATTTTAAAATAAACAATATCCGTTATATAAGGTCTAATGAAGTATTCCTGCATCCTGGGCAGTCAGCAGATATTTTAATCAAAGGAGAAAAAATAGGTTTTATTGGAGTTATATCACCAGAAGTTCTCTCAAAGCTTGATTTTAAAACAAAACCATTTATATGCATGGCAGAAATTGATCTTAATAGATTGTTTAGTTTTGCTGAGGCAGAAATAAAATATAAACCATTTTCAACATATCCTGCTGTTAAGAGAGACACAGCCCTGATACTGCCTATTGATTTTGAATCTCAGAGAATATTTGATATTATAAAGTCCTTTGATAACGAACTTATTGAGAATGTTTTTATTTTTGATGTCTATCAAGGTAAAGGAATTCCTGAGGGCAAAAAAAGTATTGCATTCAGAATAACCTATAGAGCATCTGACAGAACATTAACAGCAGAGGAAGTTGAAAATATTCACAATAATTTGATTGGAAAAATTATAGCTGAAACTGGAGCTGCCCTCAGAATCTAATTTTTTAGTTTATAACCTGCTTCTTCAAGAGCTTTTGCAATTTTGTCAAGGTTTGTTTTAGTTTCATCAAAGATAATGTTAGCTTCTCCAATTTTTACATCTGCTTCTGTAACTCCAGCTTCTTCAAGTGCATGGGAAACCCTCTTAATACAATGAGCACAACTCATTCCTTCAATAAAAATTTTCATTTCTTTCATTTTTTTCTCCTGCTAACCATTTTTTTAATTTTATCATAAAAACTCCTTTTAATTAACTGATATTTATAGATTTTTATTTTTGTTAAAATTAAATAGAGATGTTGGATGAAAAATATATTCTGTCAGCAGCATATGTTCCTGAACATATACCTAAGCTAATGAGTTTTTTGTCAGGAGGAGATCCTGCACTTTTGAATAAAAATTATCTGTATTTTAAAGGGGAAAACTGGCTTATCTTTATTGGTTATCCTTTAGACAGAAACTTTGATATTAATGAGTTTGGAAATAGTATTCAGCAAGTCTTAAAAAAATTCAAACCTGAAACTTTATGGCTTTTAACAGATGAAATTCCTGACTTTCTACAAGAAAAGTTTAAAAAGTTAGAGGATGATTACTATTATAAACTTGATATAAAAAATTTGGTTATTAATAAAAAACTGATAAAAGTTGTGGAAAAAGCTTCCGATAAACTTAAAGTTGTAGTAGAGAAGATATATACAGAGCAGCATAAAGACCTTACAAATGAATTTTTAAAAACCAGAGAGGTATCCAAAAATGTAAGGCAATTATATATTAAATTGCCAGAATATCTTAAAAAATCAGAAACCACTTTTTTATTAAGCACTTATACCAAAGAAGGACGACTTACAGCTTATTATATCATTGAAATGGAAGCTGAGCAGTTTTCAGCTTACTTGATTGGGTGTAATTCAAAAATAAATTATGTTTCATACTCTTCAGATCTCTTAATGTATGAGTTAATAAAAATCTCTCAAAAAGAAGGGAAAAAGTATATTAATTTAGGTATAGGAGTCAATGAAGGAATTAGAAGATTTAAGGAGAAATGGGGAGGTATTCCATTTTTAAAGTATAGGACATATGAATATAGTAGAGTTAATTTTTTAGATTATTTCTTAATAAATCCATAATTTTAGGGTTTCACATGCTATTTAAAAGAAAAAAACTAAAAATGATATGGGGAATTAAGGGAAAAGGTAAAACATCCTATTTAATTGGTACATCCCATATATTTTCACATAGTTTTAGAGATTTCTTAGAATACCATATTTCTAAAACTGAATCGGTAGTAATAGAAGGACCGCTTGATAAAGAAGAAATGGAAAAGGTTGTAAAAACAGGGATACAAAGTTCAGAGTCATCTCTCCATGATATTCTTGATGAACAAACTGTAGAACTTATGATTACAAAGTTTATAAATATTTCCTTAGAAAAGGTTATTCCCTCTATAAGAGAATTTTCAGAGCCTTATTTGAGAGCTTATTATAATACATCAATCAAAGATATTTTGAAAAATTATAGACACTGGATGGCTTTTTTCAGTTTGTGGTATCTCTTTTTAAATCTTATGGATTGGAAGTATTCTATGGATTTAGATGCATTTAAAATAGCTCATAAACTTAAAAAAAAGGTTTATTATCTTGAAAAAATAGATGAACAGATAGAGGCTTTAGAAAGCATTCCACTGATTAAAACTGTTAACTTCATCAAAAAAATAGATTTTTGGGAAAGTTATATAAAAAACTATGAGAAAATATATTTAAAAGGAGACCTGAATAACCTGATCAGTCATACTCAGGAATTTCCAACAAGATGTGAATCTATAATTAATAAACGTGATCCTGTTTTATATGAAAGAATGTATCCATTCTTAGAGCGAGGTGATTCCCTTATTCTTGTAGGAATTACACATATAGCCGGAATTATAGATAGAGCTATTAAAGATGGATTTCATATCATTGAATAAATAATTTTTTTAAAATTTTCAGAATAGAAGTTTTGTATGAAATTTTGTAAAAACAAAATTCGTATTGCAAAAAAGGCTTACCTGACCACTTTTTTTTGAAAAACTCTATACCTTTATTAATTCCCAAACCAAGATTTATATATGATTTTCCTTTATCTATGGATGCTTTAACAATTTCATATAGCAAAAGATCAGAGACTCCTGGAACATAATATTTACGAGATGGAAAATTAAACATATAAAAAGCATAGTTATTAGCTCCATAATCTGCCACACTAAATCCTGAGAGACTACCTTTTTTATCCCTTGCATTAAATACCATTGCGGTCTTTGATGAATGCACATAATCTGGAATTTTTTTAAAGATAAATTGAGTATATTCATCAATCTCATGTATTTTTATAAATTCATCTATTAACTCAATATGTTCTTCTGTTATAACTTTATTTTGTTCGGTGTTTACTTCTTTAAGAGCTCTTTTAATACTGTTTTTTAAAGAAGAATTAAGCATAAAATTAGATAGGTCAAGCTGGTAATAAAAATCTGAGCTTTTTTGAAGGAATTTTTCTTGGGACATTAAAGAGAAAGGAACTATCACAGCAACACTTTTAGGTCTAAATTGTTCAATAATTAAATCTAAAATTTTCTGTGTCTGTTCTTTATGGTGAATTTTTCCAAGAGGGTATCCAATAAAAATTAGATGTGAATTTTTAAAGTAGAATATATATTCATCAAATAAAAAAGGCTCAGATTGAGAGATACTGACAACATAATCTGGAAGATGTTCAGGTATGTAGGCATATGTTTTAATATACTCTTTTTCTTCTAAAGAAAGCATTAAAAATCCTTTTTAAAAAATAGGGGCTCAAACGAGCCCCTTTATTACTTATTTTAATTCAACTTCTCAGAACCAAAATTTACTTTTTCTCCATTTATAAATCTTGTAACCATAAAGCCTACTGCCGAAATAATCATACATTCCTGTTTGAATTGGCATGTCTGACAATTTTGAAAATCTTCAGATGGTGAATGAAGACACTTTACAATTTCAGGAAGGTATGCAATCAGAGTAGCCATATCAATGGATATTTTGGGGCTTTCATGCATAAATCCCTCCTAACTCAGGCATTTAAGCCTGTAGGCTGGGTTATTTTTATTCCGCCCTTGAAAGCAGAGGATGTCCCAGCAGGCGGATTTCCTCTGCTTCTAAAATACCATTTTGAGAAACAAAATTTTCAAGGAACAAAAGATATAAAAATTACATTAAAAAACTTAAAGAAATCAAGATTATTGAATTCGTGTTCAATCCCTGTTTGAGATTTCAGGACTGTATAGTCAACGAATATATTTTATAATAGCAATTGTAATAAAAGTATTTCAAGCCATTGCAACCATAAATTTTTACTTATGAATTGACATGGAAGGATAAAAATAGTTATATTTCAAAAAGTTCGGGCGATTAGCTCAGGGGGAGAGCGCTTCCTTCACACGGAAGAGGTCGTGGGTTCAAATCCCTCATCGCCCATCCAGAATTGTCAAGGCTTTCCATCAAGTGACACACTCCTGAAAACCTCCATTGATCATTATTTTTATGAATTTAAAGATAAATACTGGTTGTTTTTGATGAACAGGATAAGATGACTGGAATGATTAGTTGTTTTGCTTGTTTTTTTATGTTTGAATATTTTTCTGGTAGTTCTCATCTCAATTTCTAATATTGTAAGTAAGCTTAGTTTTTTAATTAAGAATACTAAAAAGTTTTTTTACAATTTTACTCATTCCTTAGTGCTATCATAGGATCAAGCCTTGCTGCTTTTTTGGCCGGGAAAAAGCCAAATACTATTCCCACAAATGCTGAAAAAAGGAAAGATATTAAATTTATTCCAACATTAAAATTAAATGGAACTTGTATAAAATTGCACACTAAAAAAGATGCTATTAAAGCAATAAAAATTCCTAACAATCCACCTGAAGATGATAAAACTGTTGCTTCCACCAGAAATTGTATAAGAATATCTCTTTCAATTGCTCCAATTGCAAGCCTTATGCCTATTTCTCTTGTTCTTTCAGTTACAGAGACAAGCATGATATTCATTATGCCTATGCCACCTACAAGAAGACTTACAGCAGCCACAGCTCCAAGTAAAGCTGTTAGAAGTCTTGTAGTTTCGGTAAGCATTTTTGATATTTCCTTCATGTCCATAATTGTAAAGTTGTCATCTTCATTTTGAGAAAGATGTCTTCTTTCTCTCATTAGTTCTCTTATATCCTGCTGAGCTTTTTCTGTGGAGATATCCTTTTTTATTGAGACCATTATCATTGCTATATCCTGACTACCTGATATCCGTCTCTGAAAAGTTCTTAGGGGGATAATAATAATATCATCCTGATCAGTTCCCATTGCTGACTGTCCTTTCGCCTCAAGTAGCCCAATGACTTCGCAGGAGAGTTTCCCAATCCGAATTCTTTCTCCCAGTGCATTCTGCCCTCCAAAAAGTTTTGTTTTAACAGTTTCTCCAATTATGCAAACTGATGTTCCACTCCTAATTTCACTATCACTGAAAAGTCTTCCCTCTTTAATGATTCTGTTTGAAACCTTGAAATAGTTGTTGTCTGTTCCTGTAACCTGCGTTGTCCAGTTTTGATTGCCATATACAGCTATTAAAGAATCATTTGTAACTGGAGTAACATTTTCAACTGATAAGATTTCATTCTTTATTGCTTGTATGTCTAATTCTTTAAACTGAATTGTTCCACCTGCTTGCCCAGGACCGAATCTTTTCCCTGGTGTTATCATTAATATATTGCTTCCCATGCTGGCAATCTGCTGTTTTACCTGTTCTGTAGCTCCATTACCAACTGTCACCATTGTTATGACAGAAGATACACCAATTACAATACCAAGCACTGTTAGGATTGACCTTAAAAGATTTCTTTTTATTTCTCTTAATGCAACATTAATCATGTTCCATAGCATTTTATTGTCTCCTGTTAATAGTCTCTGACACAATAAGACCATCCCTGAAATTTATTATTCTCTCTGCATATGATGCTATATCTGGCTCATGAGTAATCATTATTATTGTTATACCTTGAGTTTGATTAAGCGTTGTTAACAAATTCATTATTTCCTGACTCATGGCTGTATCAAGATTTCCTGTTGGTTCGTCTGCAAGTATTGCAGAAGGATTTGTTACAAGCGCACGTGCAATTGCTACTCTCTGCTGCTGTCCACCAGAAAGTTCACCTGGAGTATGGCTTTCTCTTCCCTTTAATCCTACAATTTCTAAAGCTTTCAGCGCACGATGTTTTCTTTCTTTTGTAGAAATTCCATGATAAATCAATGGGAGTTCCACATTTTCCAGAGCTGTTGCTCGTTTCAATAAATTAAAGCTTTGGAATACAAAACCAATATAATATCTTCTTAACAAAGCGCGTTGTAAACGATTAAGTTCTCCTATCTCAACTCCATTGAAAAAGTATTTCCCTTCAGTGGGAGTGTCAAGCAAGCCTATTATGCTAAGACAGGTTGTTTTTCCTGATCCACTTGGTCCCATTATGGCAACAAATTCTCCCTCTCTTACCTTGAGGTCTATTCCTCTGAGTGCCTGAATAAGAGCGGGAGGTTTGCCATAATTTTTTTTTATTCCTGTAAGTTCTATTAAGTACTCAGAAAAATTGTTCATTATTTACCCTTAGTAACAGCCTCTACTATTACCTTCATTCCAGACTTTATATCACCGCTTATTACCTGAGTCCAGCCATTGCTTGTCTCGCCTATAGTAAGAATAACAGGATAGGCTTTCCCATCTTTTAAAATCCATATTTTTTTCTCTGTCTTGGAGAAACTTTCTTGTTTCTGAGTAATAGAGCGAGGTGGTCCTGGTAATAGTTTACTAATAAATCCATTTTCGGATTTCTCTTGGTTTTCAGTATAAGGAGTAAATTTCAGAGCAGATGAAGGAATTAAGAGAGTATCTTTAATTTCCTTTACCAGAATATCGGCAGTGGCTGTCATACCGAGTCTTAATAGAAGTTCTGGATTGCTGACTTCAAGAATGACTGTATAGGTCACTACATTTGATACAGTTTTTGATGCATATCTTACCTGAATAACTTTCCCATCAAAGGTTTGTTCTGGATATGCATCAACTTTAAAAGTTGCCCTTTGTCCCTCTTTTATTTTGCCAACATCAGCTTCATCTATATTAAGATGTAGTTCCATCTTTGTTAAATCTTCAGCAATTGTAAAGAGTTCAGGTGCTTCAAGAGTTGCTGCCACGGTCTGACCAGGCTCAACATTTCTTTTGAGTACTATCCCTCTAATTGGTGACCGTATAAAAGATTTTGATATCTCTGTTTTATACTCTTTTATTTTTGCCTGTGCTTCCATTATAGAAGCCTTTGCTGATGCAAGTTCTGCCAGAGCTCTTCTGTAAGAAGCCTCTGCTGAATCCATCTCTGTTTGAGATGGCATTTTGCCTCCACTCAATTCCTTAACCTTCTGAAGCTGTTTAAGTTTTAACAGAGCTTCATCCACTGTTGCCTGTGCCTGTAATTGCTTTGCTTTGGCAGATTCAAGGGAAGCTTCAGCCTGAGCGAGTTGTGCTTCCAATTTTGATGTATCAATCTTTGCAAGAATCTGTCCTGCCTTTACTCTGTCATTATAAGTAACATATACTGTTTTTATAATTCCTGACAGTTCACTTCCCACAGTCACTGTTTTTTTCGCTTCAAGTGTTCCTGTAGCTGTAACCATTACTGTTAAATTCCCTTTCTTTATCTCTTCGGTTTTATATTTTATGGCGGATGAATCTCTGGAAAATAAAACTACCATTATAATCAATACAAGAATAATTATCCCTGCTATCATGAGCATGGTTTTCTTGCCTATGAAAGTTCCTCCTATTTGCTTGATTTTTTCTATGTTTAATTTTTTTTCCTTATTTGCCTCCACAGTTTCCTCCTTAATTTTCTTCTTCATTGGCAAAACTTTCCCATCCTCCCCCGAATGCTTTATAAAGTTTTATCAAATAGATAAAAATATTTCCTTTGCTTTGTTCCAGCTGATCTTGAAGATTTAAAAGAGACCTTTGTGTTTCAAGAACTGTGCTAAAATCAGTCAATCCTACTTCATATTTCTGCAATGCCGATGCAAAGCTCAACTGTGATGCTTCAACTGCTTTTTCCAGTGCCTGCTTTCTTTTTTGTTCCTCAGCATAAGCAACAAGGGCATTTTCAACTTCTTTTATAGCATTTAAAACCGTCGCTTCATAATTAAGTAAAGCCTGTTCCTGCAGTGCTGTTTGAATCTCTACATTCTGTCGTATTTCATCAGCATGAAAAATTGGAAGGCTTATCAGAAAATCACCTGTTATAATTTTAGTAGCAGCTTTTACAAGTGAATTCAGAGAAAGAGCTTCTATCCCAAATGAACCGCTCAGAGTAAATTTAGGATAAAATCCAGCTATGGCTTCATCCACTCTTGCAGCTTGTGCAGCAAGCTGTCTTTCAGCTTTTCTTATGTCTGGTCTCATTTTTAAAACATCTGCAGGAATTCTTAAAGAAATTTTTTCAGGGATTAGGGGTTTTGTATCTGACTTTCTCAATTCTTCACTTATTTGTTGAGGTTGTTTTCCAAGTAAAACTGCTATTGTATTAATTTTTTCCTCTATAGCTATTCGCAAAGAGGGAATCTGAGCTCTTGTGGTTTCCATTGAATATTCAGCCTGCATAACATCTATGGCATTATTAAGACCAGCCATATATTTCCACTTTGTTAAATTGTAAGTCTCAGTTTGGGAACTTAGATTTTTTTCAGCTATCTCAAGCCTATTCTGGTATGTTTTTAACTCTATATAATTTAGTGCTACTTCAGAGATTAATGAAACAATTGTCGCTTTTAAATCCCATTGAGAAGCTTCAAATTCTGCCTGATATGCTTCCAGTGATTTTCTTTTTCCTCCAAAAATATCAGCCTCCCAGCTTGCATCAATACCTGCTGAGTAAAGATGTTCTACTGTATTATCCTCTATCTTGGTCCCTCTTGTTTTACTGTAACTGGTTGAACTTTTTGCATCAATTGATGGCAATAACTTAGCTCCTGCAACTTCTCTTCTGGCTTTTGCTTCTTTTATTCTTGCCTGAGCCTGCTTAAGATCAAGATTATTTTTTATAGCAATTTCAATGAGTTGAGATAATGTTTTGTCATTAAAAGTTTCCCACCATTTAGCTAAATTTTCTGTATCATTGTTAATTTGCATATCAATCATTTTATTATTATTCCATTCATTAGAAAATGAAATCTCAGGACTAATATGGTTTTTCTCCATTGGTAAACAGCCATAAAGTAAAAGGAAAATAAAAAAATAGCAAAGGATAAAAATTATCTTGAAAGTAAAGGAATCTCTGAAAAATATCATAGATTAAAATATGACATAAAAATTTGAAACAAATTTGAAATAAATATGAATTTTACAAAATGCAGAGAGGGATTATACTGCTACCTTCCCTCTCTGCATTAGGTTATACCTCAATGTTTAGCAAATTGCTATATCCGCTTTCCCGTTGTGAATTCCAGGTAGAAAATAGCTTTAACAATGTAGAACTAAAGGAGGAATCAGAGCCATTGCTACTTAACTGATTGATTAATGAATCAATCGCAGAACTAATCTGGTTACTTTCATTTATTGAAGAGTAAGCAGAGGCAGCTGAGTTCATATTATTTGGTGGCGGTGGTGGCTGAAAATTTTCTTTCATAAAATTGTTCAATTCATCTTTACTTAATACTCCATCTCCATCTGTGTCATAAAGAGAGAAGGAATCTGTATCCGTGGATTTACCCGTAATTTCAGACATCTTACTTGTAAATTCTTCAAACTCAGTTTCATCAATGCTGTCATCCCCATTGGTATCTATTTTACTGAAAATATCTTCTCTTTGCTTCATATGTGGAGGTGGTGGGACATTTTCCTTCATAAAACTCTGAAGTTCATCTTTGCTTAATGAGCCATTTTCATCTGCATCATAAGTTGAAAGAATATCCTTGATATCAAATGATTTACCCGAAATAGTTGAAATATCTTCTAAGAATGAAGAAAGTTCTGTTTCATCAACTGTGTTGTCAGAATTAGTGTCAATTTTAGAAAACAATCCATCAAAACTTTTCTGCCTTGATTGCGAATTCATAATATAGGCATAATTTCCTATATTGCTTAAATTGATTTCCATTTTGTCCCTCCTTGTTAATTTTTCTATTCAAAAATTTTTTTACCTTACTTTAAACCCTCATAATACATCACCTCCTGTTTTTTATTTATCTCTATATAGAAATATCGCCTCTGTCTGTGTAAAAAATGTGAATAAAATAAGGAAATATTTTGAAAATAAACATTTAATAATATTTTGGTTGTAAAATAAGACTATGAAGCTTTCTTTAAGACAGAAATTATTTCTTTCAATCTTTGGTGCAACGGCAATGGCTCTTTTATCAGTTTTCTTTTTTGTCTATTGGAGTATTAATTACGGTTTTTTTGAATATTTAAATCAAATTGAACAAAGCAGGCTTGAGCAATTAGGAATGAGACTTTCAACTCTATATGCTCAAAGCAAAAACTGGCAATTTCTAAAAGATAGCCCTGAAATGTTTTATCAACTTTTAGAGAATATCAACAATAACCAGCCATCTCTGCAATTTCCTCCACGTCCTCATCTTCCGTTTCCCCCTTTTGTGGTCTTAGATATGGATAAAAATCCTGTCGTTGGAGATAGTTCTGACATTAAAAATTTGAAATGCAAGCCAATTTTTTATGAACAGGAAATAATTGGTTATATAGGGATAAGATCACCAAAGCATTTTTTATCGCCACCTCAAATAGATTTTCTAAAAAAACAAAAAACCGCTTTATTGATTATAGTTGCCTCTGTATTATTATTTGTAGGAATATTTTCAATATCTATTTCTAAATATTTGATATATCCTTTAAAGGAAATGGCTAAAGCGACAAATAAGATTACTGCAGGCAATTACTCTGCAAGAGTTTCTGTATCCTCTGCTGATGAGATAGGAAAATTAGCCAAAAATTTTAATGAGATGGCTCTGGCACTTGAAAAGAATGAAAAGGCGAGAAGACAATGGATAGCTGATATTTCTCATGAAATAAGAACTCCTGTAACCATTCTAAGAGGAGAAGTGGAAGCTATAATAGACGGTATCAGACCCCTTAATCTTGAAACTATTAACTCAATCCATAACGAAATTTTAAGACTTAACAGACTTGTAGAAGACCTTTATCAACTTGCCATTTCAGATATTGGAACATTAAATTACCATAAAGAAAAGATTGATTTGAAAAATTTACTTATAAAGTCTGTGCAAACTTATTTCCAAGAGTTCAACAAAAAGAATATTAAAATAAGAATAGAGGTAGCGCAAGAGCCTGTCAATATATATGCTGATAAAGAAAGAATGCAACAACTTTTATCCAATTTATTTGATAACTCTTTAAAATATACAAATTCTGGAGGGCAATTGATAATCCGTCTAGTTTCAGATAAAAAACAGACAACTATTGAATTTGAGGATTCTGAACCAGGAATACGTGAAGAAGAATTGAATAAAATTTTTGAAAGATTTTATAGAGTAGAAACCTCCCGCAGTAGAAAAACAGGGGGTTCTGGACTTGGTCTTGCTATCTGTAAAAATATTGTTGAGGCACATGGTGGAACAATTTCAGCTTTTCCTTCCTCTATGGGTGGAGTTTTAATAAAAATAATACTGCCTCAGAATGAACTATGAAAAAGAAAATCTTAGTTGTAGAAGATGAGCCTAAGCTTGCAAATCTTTTAATAGACTATTTAAAAGCCTCAGGATTTGAAGCTTTTTGGCTTGATGATGGTGCAAGAGTTATACAATGGACAAAGGAAAACTGCCCTGATCTGATTATTCTTGATGTCATGCTTCCTAACAAAGACGGATTTGAAATATGCAGGGAAATACGTTCATTTTCTACTATCCCTATTATTATGGTAACAGCAAGAATTGAGGAAGTGGATAGAATTGTTGGTCTTGAATTAGGTGCTGATGATTATATATGTAAGCCTTTCAGTCCGAGAGAATTAATTGCAAGAGTAAAAGCTATATTCCGCCGTATGAATTTTAAAGATGACAAAGCAATCAGCTTTCCTTCAGGGTTTTACCTTGATGAGAATAGTTTAAAAGCCTTTCTTAATGGTCAAGAACTTCATCTTACAACTGTTGAATTTAGGCTCTTAAAAATTCTTATTTCTAATCCTGGTAGAGTTTTTACTCGCAGTCAACTTATGGATATAATGTACCCCGATAACAGAATTGTAAGTGACAGAACAATTGATAGTCATATAAAAAAGTTACGGAAAAAAATTAAAGAAATAAGTCCTGAAAAAGAAGTGATATATTCTGTATACGGTGCAGGCTATAAATTTGAACTTTTTCAATAATATATAAGACTGCTCAAATAATTTCTTGTAAATTAATAAACTACAAGTCTGATATTTTTCATTTATCTTTATCTGTTATTTCTTGTCTTCCTTTTCTATCATTCAGAACGGAGCGATAAATCCCCTCCGCCTCAGAATATTGTAAGCTGTAAGTATTATTTAAAGTGAGAAAAAAAGATGTAGTAATATGGTAATTCAGGACTTTTTGAAAAATTAAAGATGTTATCTTACAAATTTTCAAGTTTCCATAGTTTTTACCATAAAGCCGGGGCATGAACTACATAACATTTCAGAGGTTTTTTTGCTTTTAATCCATGAAGTTCTTTGCTTGCGATGGCTATAATATCATCTTTTTTTACTGTTTGCCAGTTGTCTCCCATATACATTTCTCCTTCACCTTCAATTATAAATATGCTGTCAACTTCTTTTTCATGAGTATGTAAAGGGATTTCAACTCCTGAGTCAAGCTCAAGAATTATAATACTTAATTCAGGATGTTTTTCTTTTGTAATAACATAACCAACCTTTACTCCTTCAAATTTAGGATGTGGTTTCATCTGAACTTCGTTTAAATTGATTTTTAATGCCATTTTTGCCCTCCTTTTTTATTCAAGTATCATTAAAGCTACATTTTCAATATGATATGTCTGGGGAAACATATCAACAGGTTGAATTTCTTTGAGTTTATATCCCATTTCCTTTAGATATTTTAAGTCTCTTGCAAGCGTTGAAGGCTCACAGGAAACATAAATTACTTTTTTAATCTTTTTTTCTGCTATTGCCTGCAAAACTTCTTTCATACAGCCTACTCTTGGTGGGTCAATGACTATTGCATCACCATTTATTTTTGATTCAAAAAGCGCTTCTTCTGTTTTTTTGCATAAATAGGTGATGTTATCAAAATTTTTTATATTTATCTGCGCATCTTTGTATGCAGAGCGGCTTTCTTCAATTGCAATTACCTTTTCTGCTTTTTGAGCTAAAAATACTGTAAATGTTCCTACTCCTGCATAGGCATCTATAACTGTTTTATCTTCTTGTGTTATGTAGTTTAAGACAGTTTGAATTAGTTTTTCTGCCTGATAAGTATTAACCTGAAAAAATGAAGGTGCAGATATTATAAAATCTTTTCCAAGAAGTCTTTCATAATAAAATTTTTGACCTGTTTCTATTTCTACTGTATCCATTTCTGGTTGAATTAGCCATGTGCCTGTATTTATCCCGTATCTTATTGTTATGTTGTGGCTTTTTCTTTTTGGCTTTTTGCCTTGAAGAAGTGAAAGCATTTTATTTATCTTATCATGCATTATGTGACAGCATTCTACATGAAGAAATTTATGAGTACCTCTGATTTTAAATCCTAAAAGATTTTGTCTGTTTATTGAAAAATCTGCTCTGTTACGATAGTTATAAGGGCTTTCAGCTTTTAAGGTAAGATTTGTAAAGTCTTCAGGATTTTCAAAACCTCCAATTCTTTTTAGTTGCTCCATAACAACTATTTCTTTGAGCTTTATTTGATAACTATATGCAACATGTTGAAAGCTGCATCCACCACAAATACCAAATAATTTACAAGGGGGATTTTCTCTAAAAAAGGAAGGCTCAATAATATCTAATATTTCTGCTCTGCAGTAATCTTTTTCGTCTTTTATTATTTTTGCTTTAACCGTTTCACCAGGGATAGCATATGGCACAAAGACTACTTTACCATTATGTTTCCCAATAGCCTCACCAAGATGGGCAATTCCTGTAAGGGTAATTTCAATTTCACTCATAGAAGTTCCTCAAAACAAGGAATGCATAGTATTTTACCTTTTAGTAAACGTGCTTTTACTTCTGCTACTTTTTCTCCGCAGTTTTCACATTTGAGACTTTTAAATATTCTTGCTTCTTTTGGTGGTATTATTTGGGGATAGGTTATCTTTAAAATTTCATCTTTTTTAGCTTTTAATATCTGGTTTATTTTTTGAGCCTTTCTTTTTTCTATAAATTCAACAATCTCTCGTGATCTATCTCCTTGCATAAATCTTTGCCACAGTGTTTTTTCTTTCTCAGATTCTTTAAACTCAAAGTCAACTGAAAGTCTTACTACTTTATTGTCTTTTCTATTAAAAAATGTGTATACCTGTTTACCATAATCCCTGAATATCAAATTTCCCTTGCCAAAGGTGCATCCTGTGATCACCTGAATAGCATCTACAGCACATGAGTCATTTTCAACAATACATACAAGTTCTTCATCATGAGCTCTTTCATTCAATCCGAGTTCTTCAATCGCTGTTACTGCAACTTTATAACCAAGTGCAAGACCAGGACAACTATGACCATGAAACTTTATGACATCTTCAAAACTAAATTTCATCTTTCCCTCCAACAAAATTTGTAATTATTACTTTGTATCCTTCCTGTCCCATTGATTTAGCTAAATTGAAGGCTTCGTCATAGTTTGTAAACTTTCCAACTCTAACTCTGTAAAAAATCTCTCCTTTTATATTTGATTTATTTATGTAAACATTCTGATATTTAAAACTTAAAGCTTGTTTTAATCGTAATGCATTGTCAATTTCTTTAAAAGCACCTACCTGTATTGTTAATGCTCCAGATAGAGGAGTATATCTTACATATTTTACATAATTCATATCCCTTCCAATTGGTTCCATTAAAACCTCTGCTGTTCCTGGACCTATTAAATCAATCTTTTTTGCTGAGGCATATGATAAATCAAGGTCTCTTCCTGGGACAAATGGTCCTCTGTCATTTACTGTGCATGTAACATTCTTACCATTTTGAAGATTCACAACTTTTAGTTTGGTTCCAAAAGGATATTCTCTGTGAGCACACGTGTAATCATACATGTTGTAAATTTCTCCTGAGGCTGTTGGTCTTCCATGAAAATCGGGTCCATACCATGAAGCAACACCTTTCCGTGCTTCTGTCGGAGCATATTCAACTGAAGGAGGTTTTTTTACAGGAGCACAGGAAATTATCAGCAACATACATAAGCTAATTATCTTAAGCCTTACACCTTTAGCCTCAAGTCTAAAGAATGTATCTGCTAAGGTCTTCACTTTTTATTATTTCGCTCAATTTTTCTCTTACAAACTTAGCATCAATTGTTATTTTCTGCCCCTTTAACTCTGAAGCATTAAATGAGATGTCTTCAAGAAGTTTTTCCATTACTGTGTGTAGCCTTCTTGCACCAATGTTTTCTGTTTTTTCATTTACCTGTTGAGATATATCCGCAATCTCTTCTATTCCATCCTGTGTGAACTCAAGATAAACATCTTCTGTTGCTAAAAGAGCAATATACTGCTTTATGAGTGCATTGTCAGGTTCTGTAAGAATTCTTACAAATTCTTCCTTGCCAAGAGAATTAAGTTCAACTCTAATAGGAAATCTACCCTGAAGCTCAGGTATCAAATCAGAAGGTTTTGCCACATGGAAAGCTCCTGCAGCAATAAAAAGAATATGGTCTGTTTTTACAGGACCATACTTTGTTGTAACAGTTGAACCCTCTACAATTGGAAGTAAGTCTCTTTGAACTCCTTCACGAGATACATCAGGTCCGTAGGAACTACCACGAGATGCAATTTTATCAATCTCATCTATGAAAACAATTCCTGTTTGCTCTACTCTCTCAATGGCTTCTTTTGTTACCTTTTCCATATCAATCAATTTATTTGCTTCTTCTTGTGTAAATAACTGAATAGCCTCTGGAATTTTTACTTTTTTTCTTTTTACTTTTTCTGGCAAAAAACTTCCAAGCATTTCTTTAAGATTTATCTCTATTTCTTCCATTGCTACATTAGAGATAATGCCAAAAGGCACAACTTTTTCCTTTAAATCAATCTCAATGTATCTTTCATCAAGTATGCCTTCTCTGAGTTGTTTTCTGAGTTTCTCTCTTGTTTCTTTATATCGTGTTCTTTCCTCTGCTTCATTCATATCCCTTGTATATCTTGGTTGAGGTAGAAGTATGTCAAGAACTCTTTCTTCAGCAAGCTGTCTTGCCTTTTCCTGAACTCTTTCAGTATGTTCCTGTTTAACCATATTCATTGCAACTTCTGTAAGGTCTCTTATTATGGATTCTACATCCCTGCCCACATATCCCACTTCTGTAAATTTTGATGCTTCAACCTTGACAAAAGGTGCATTTACAAGTCTTGCAAGCCTTCTTGCGATTTCTGTTTTTCCAACTCCTGTCGGACCTATCATTAATATATTCTTGGGAAGTATCTCATCTCTTAGTTCCTTTGGAAGAAGTTGTCTACGAAATCTGTTTCTTAAAGCTATTGCAACAGCTTTTTTAGCACTTTCTTGACCTATGATGAATTTATCAAGTTCTTCAACAATTTTCTTGGGAGTAAGATTTTCCATCAGCTTAATTCCTCCGTAATTATTATGTTATTTGTGTAGATACATATTTTTGATGCTATTTCCATTGCTTTTATAGCGATTTCTTTTGCTGGAAGTTCAGTATTATCATATAATGCTTTTGCTGCTGCAAAGGCAAAAGGTCCTCCTGAACCTATTGCAGCAACCTGGTCTTCAGGTTCAATAACATCACCATTTCCAGAAATAATTAAAATATGTTCTTTATCTGCAACAATCAGCAATGCTTCAAGTCTTCTTAAAATTTTGTCAGTTCTCCAGTCTTTGGCAAGTTCAACAGCAGCTCTTAATAGATTCCCTTTGTAAGTTTCAAGTTTTCCTTCAAATCTTTCAAAAAGTGTAAAAGCATCTGCTGTAGAACCAGCAAAACCTGTAAGCACTTGACCATTATAAAGTTTTCTTATTTTTTTTGCGTTATGTTTAAGAACTGTATTTCCCATTGTAACCTGCCCATCAGAGGCTATTATCACTGAATCATTTCTTTTTACGCATAAAACAGTTGTACCATGAAAATCCATTATTCATCCTCCTTTGAAAGTGGGTGAGATTTATCATAAACTTCTATTAAATGTTTTAAATCAACATGTGTGTAAATTTGAGTTGTTGAAAGAGATGCATGTCCGAGCAGTTCCTGAATAACTCTCAAATCAGCTCCTTCCATAAGAAGATGACTTGCAAAGGTGTGTCTGAGAGTGTGAGGGCCTATTTTCTCAAGAACTCCTATAAATTTTGCATATTTTTCAACAATCCTTCTTACCTGTCTATCAGAAATTCTCTGACCTCTATTATTTATAAACAGAGGAGTTTCATCTAAGGAAAGCTTTTTTTTAATCCTGAGTATTTGCCTTATGGCAAGATATTTCTTTAAAGCTTCCTTTGCTTTTTGCCCTACTGGAACAATTCTTTCTTTTTTACCCTTTCCTCTTACTTTTATTAGTCCTTCCTTTAAATCTAAATCTTCAAGATTTAATCCGCAAAGTTCACTTACTCTAATACCACTGCTATAAAAAAGTTCAAGAATTGCTTTGTCTCTTTGAACAGTAAATTTATCTTCAGAAGGTGCTTCCACAAGTTTAAAAGCATCATCAACAGTAAGAAATTTGGGTAGGGCTCTTTTTATCTTCACAGAAGACACTACTCTTGCAGGATTGATTTTTATAAATCCTTCTGAATAAAGATAGGAAAAAAAAGACCTTAAAGTGGAAAGTTTTCTCGCTACTGTTGTTTTTGATTTGCCTTTTAGGATTTGCTCTGAAATAAACCCTCTGATAACTATAGGCTCAACTTTTTCAGGCTCAACTTTAGCAAAATTGAAAAACTCTTCCAGATCATTTTTATATGCTCTAAGAGTATGAGAAGAATCCCCTTTCTGGAGCTTTATGTGATTTAAAAAATTGGTTATATAAAATTGAGTATTTGTCATGCTCAAAAAATATTGTAAAATCAATAGCTAAATTTAATCAACAAGAGAAATTTATTTTGAAATTACAAAGGTTCTTTAATCACTAACTGTAATTCCGAGAGGAGATTAAAACCCCTTGTAATCTGTCCCGAAAGGGTTTTTCCGAGGGCATTGCTCCTTTTCAGCCTTTCGCTGTCATTCTGAGCACCCTCAATGGGTGCGAGGAATCTCTACTACTATTCCATTCCGGAAAGTGGAGATTCCTCGCAGACCCTTCGCCTACGGCTCAGGGCTCGCTTCGCTCGGTTCGGAATGACAGTTTTGCTGCCACCCTAAGCAAAGCCGATGAGTCTTCTTCTCAGAACGGTGGAAATTCTTTGCAGACCTTTCACTTCTCCTTCGTTTATACTCTGGACAGAGTTTGGGAGCATTTTCTTTAATTTTAGCTTCCAAATTCATATAAAAAATCTATCATTATCGTAACTTGACTCCATTTTATAACACTTTGATTTGACTAAAAATAAATCAAAGTGCTTGACATAAAGGCATTTATTAGTTTATAAAATTTTGTTTTAGCATTTTTTCAGATAAAAAACAAGGAGTTGCTAATGGGGAAAATAAAGCTTGCTATTGTTGGTATAGGAAATTGTGCAAGTGCTCTCATCCAGGGAATTGAGTATTATAAAAAGCATAATTCACCAGAACAGGTTCCTGGTTTAATGCATTTTAATCTTGGAGGATATCTACCAGGAGATATAGAAATCGTAGCTGCCTTTGATATAGACAAAAGAAAAGTAAATAAACCTTTAAAAGAAGCTGTCTTTGCTAAACCTAACTGCACAAAAGTATTTTTTTCAGAACTGCCAGATTATTCTGTCAGAGTGTCAATGGGTCCTGTACTTGATGGAGTTGCAGAACATATGAGGGATTACCCTGATGATAAGAGGTTTATCCCATCCGATGCCAAACCTGTAGATGTAGTAGATATCCTAAAAAAATCAGGTGCAGAAATAATGATTAGCTATCTTCCTGTTGGCTCAGAAGAGGCAACTCGCTTTTATGCTCAGGCTGCCCTTGATGCAGGAGTTGCATTTATTAACTGTATTCCTGTCTTTATAGCATCAAATGATGAATGGATAAAGAAATTTGAAGAAAAAAATATTCCAATAATAGGAGATGATATAAAAAGCCAAATTGGTGCCACAATTGTTCATAGAGTTCTTACAAAACTTTGTATGGATAGAGGGGTAAGGATAACAAATACTTATCAGCTTAATGTAGGTGGAAATACTGATTTTCTCAATATGCTAAATCGTAGCAGACTTGCTTCAAAAAAGATTTCTAAAACAGAAGCAGTAACAAGTCAAATTTCTCATGATATTACTGCTGATCATATTCATATAGGTCCTTCTGATTATATTCCATGGATGAATGATAACAAAGTATGCTTTTTAAGAATAGAGGGTGAAATTTTTGGAAACATTCCAATTAATCTTGAACTCAGACTTTCTGTAGAGGATTCTCCTAATAGCGCAGGTGTTGTTATTGATGCTATAAGATGCTGTAAATTAGCTCTTGATAGAGGTATAGGTGGATTACTTATATCACCTTCAGCCTATTTTATGAAGCATCCAAGAGTTCAGTATCCAGATGAAGTGGCAAGAAATATGGTGGAGGAGTTTATAGAAGGCAAGAGGGAAAGATAACTTGCTAAGTGAGAAATTCAGCCATTTTTTAGATAAACCCCTTTCACCTTTAGCAAAAGCCTTTCCTGTAAATCCAAATATTATTACTTTTATCGGAATGATTATAACTTCCTCTTCAGGTTTTGTAATCCCTTTCAATCTCTTTTTAGGTGGTATTCTTATCCTTGCAGGTGGTGTATTTGATTTAATAGATGGAATAGTTGCAAGGGTTAATGGCAGGACAACAAAATTTGGAGCTCTTTTTGATTCAACTCTTGACAGAATTGCAGATGGATTTATTTTTCTTGGTATAGCATGGCACTTTTTTAATATCAATGATGATATTGCTCTTTATTTAACAATTTTATGTATGATAGCCTCTTTTTTGATTTCCTATGTTAGAGCAAGGGCAGAAGGATTGGGAATATCCTGTAATGTGGGAATAATAGAGAGACCTGAACGGCTGATTTTTCTTGCCTTTGGGTGTTTAACAGGTCTTTTGTTCCCGATATTATTAGTTCTTACAATTCTCAGTTGGGCTACTGTAATTCAGAGAATTTTCCATGCCAAAAAACAGTTCAATAATTTGCATCAATAAGATTTAAAATGTTATCCTTTTTTAAAGAAGGAGGCTTATATGAATGAGACATGGATAATTATCTTAAGCATTGGTTATTTTCTTGCCACACTCAGTTTAATAGCTGCTTTAATTTTTCTTATTGTTGTAGCAATTGAGTTAAGAAGAGGTATTAATGCTTTTAAAGAGTTTCTTAATGTTACAAAGACAAAATTAGATCCTACTATTAATGAAGCTGAAAAGGTTATTCATGGAGTTAGAGAGTCAGTTGAGGATGTGAATGAAGTAACTTATAAAATAAGAGAACTTTCAAAAACTGTGGAAAAATTAAACTTTATTGTATCTGAACTTGTCACAACTGTTGAAAAAGTAAAAAGCTCGCTTTCACTAAAAAGTAGTGCTTTAAAAACAGCCATAACTGTTGCAGCAAATGTTTTTTTAGAAAACATAAAGAAAGGAGGTAAGTAAAAATGGATGAGGAAAGAGGATTTAGTGCAAAGTCAGTATTTATTTCATTTTTATTAGGTGGAATAGTAGGTGCTGGTTTAGCATTACTTTTAGCTCCACAAGCAGGAAAGGAAACAAGAGCAAGGATTAAAGAAACAGCAGAGGATGTAAAAGAAAAAGCTGAAAGCTATATAAAAGAAGCTAAAGAAAAAATTTCATCAACTCTTGATAAAGCCAAAGAAACATTAGAAGAGAAAAAATCAGCTATTACTAAAGCTGTTGAGGCAGGTAAAGAGGCTTACGAAAAAGAAGTCTCTAAAGAGAAGGAGCAAGAAGCTTAATGCATGAAGCGTCCATTGTTACGGAACTCCTTAGAATAGCTTCTGATGAATGTTCTAAAAACGGTTATACAAAAATAGACTCAATAAAAGTTATAGTTGGCAGGGCAACTGGAGTCATGACAGATGCCCTGCTTTTTGCATTTAATGTTTTAAAAGAAGACACTCTTGCTAAGGAAGCGAATTTAATAATTGAAGAAATTCCTGTTAGAGGAGTCTGTAAAGATTGCGGCAAAGAGTTTGAAAGTAATGAAAACTATCTTATTTTTGAATGCCCAAGCTGTGGAAGCTTTTCAGTAAATATAATTTCTGGAAAAGAACTTAATATTACCGAAATGGAGGTCAGTCAATGAAAGTTAAATTAACAACAAAAATTCTTGATGCAAATGAAAGAATAGCAGAAGAAAACAAAAAAATGTTTAAAGAAGCTGGAGTTTATGTAATAAATCTTATGAGTTCTCCTGGAGCAGGAAAAACTTCTCTTCTTGAAAAAACAATCAGTGTTATCAAAGACAAAGTTAAAGTAGGCGTTATTGAGGGAGACATAACTGGAACTAATGATGCTGAAAGAATTGACCGTCTCGGAGTTCCTGTAGTTCAGATAAACACAGAAGGAGCATGTCATCTTGATGCAAATATGATAGCTGATGCAGCAAAAGATTTACCCTTAAAAGATTTGGACCTTTTATTTATAGAAAATGTGGGTAATCTTGTATGTCCAGCGGAATTTAAAGTTGGTGAAGATGTTAAAGTGATGATATTAAGTTTAACTGAAGGAGATGATAAGCCCCTTAAGTATCCTTTAATGTTTCAGGAATCTTCTGTATTAATTATTAACAAAATTGACCTTAAAGATTTACTTGATGTAAGCGTGGATAAAATAAAAAAAGATGCTCAATTTTTAAATCCCAAAATAAAAATATTTGAAGTATCATGTAAAACCGGGCAGGGAATTGATGAGTGGACCAACTGGCTTATGACGAATATTTCATGAAAGAAGCACTTAAGGAAGCTGAGAAAGCATACGAAAAAGGAGAGATTCCGGTTGGTGCTCTAATAGTTGTAAATGGTGAAATAATATCAAAGGCTCATAATATTAAAGAGACAACTTTTGATCCAACAGCTCATGCTGAAATACTTGCAATAAGAGAAGCTGCAAGGATTCTTGGTGCATGGAGACTTACAGATGCTACTTTGTATGTAACAAAAGAGCCTTGTATAATGTGCTCTGGTGCTATAGTTAATTCAAGAATAAAAAGATTGGTTTATGGTTGTAATGACCCAAAAGGTGGAGCAGTAGTAAGTCTTTATAATATTCTTAATGATAAAAGGCTTAATCATCAAGTTGAAATAACAAACGGCATTCTTGAGGAAGAATGCCGTGTAATTTTAAAAAGATTTTTTAAAGAATTAAGAGAAGATTAATAGATTGGAAATTTCTTACAGAGTTCTTGAACTTTTTTTTGCATATCTTTTATAACTGAATCATTTGAGATATTCTTTATAACCCTTTCAATTATTTCAGCAATTTTTTCCATCTCCTCTTCACCCATTCCACGAGTTGTTACAGAAGGAGTTCCAATTCTTATACCAGATGTAACTGTAGGAGGTTTTGTATCAAAGGGAATAGTATTTTTATTAACTGTTATTCCAGCTTTGTCAAGAGCTTCCTCTGCTTCCTTCCCTGTTATATTAAAATTAGTAAGGTCAACAAGCATGAGATGATTATCTGTTCCATCAGATACAAGTTTAAAACCTTTCTTTTTTAATGCTTCAGCGAGTGTTTTCGCATTTTTTATAACTTTTTTTTGATATTCTTTGAAATCTTCTGAAAGCGCTTCTTTAAAGGCAACAGCTTTAGCTGCTATTACATGGACAAGAGGTCCACCCTGAATCCCAGGGAAAACTGTTTTATCAATGGCTTTTGCATACTGAGCTTTGCACATTACTACACCACCTCTTGGACCCCTAAGGGTTTTATGGGTTGTGGTAGTAATAAAATCTGAGTAAGGGACAGGGCTTGGATGCATACTTGTTGCAATTAAGCCAGCAATATGTGCAATGTCTGCCATTAAATAAGCACCAACTTCTTTTGCTATCTCACTAAATGCTTTAAAATCAATAGTTCTTGGATAGGCACTTGCTCCTGTAATAATTATTTTGGGTTTGTGTTCCTGTGCAAGTCTCCTTACTTCATCCATGTCAATATAGCCTGTTTCTTTATTTACTCCATAAAATACAGTTTTATATAACTTGCCTGTAAAGTTGACAGGTGAGCCATGTGATAAATGTCCACCATGAGTTAGACTCATTCCCATTATTGTATCTCCTGGCTGTAGCATTGCAAAATAAACAGCCATATTTGCCTGTGTTCCAGAATGTGGCTGTACATTTACATGTTCAACATTAAAAAGTTGTTTTGCTCTTTCCTGGGCAAGTCTTTCTACTTTATCAGCATACTCACAACCACCATAATATCTTCTACCAGGATAACCTTCAGCATATTTATTGGTAAATAGTGAACCCTGAGCTTCCATAACAGCTCTACTTGCATAGTTTTCAGAGGCTATCATTAGAATTTTATTCGTCTCTCTTTTCTTCTCTTGAAGTATCAAAGAATAAATTTCAGTATCCACTTCTCTTAAAGATTTCATCTTCATTTATTAATAACCTTCCTTTCTATAATATTTATTTTTTCAACCCTTTTTAAATGTCTTTCAGCTTCAAAGGGTGTGCTAAGCCATGTTTTGACTATCTCTATTGCAAGTCCTTTTCCAATGACTCTTGCGCCCATACAAAGAATATTAGCATCATTATGAAGTCTTGACATTTTTGCAGTAAACAGGTCATTACATAAGGCTGCTCTTACATTCTTAAATTTATTTGCAACTATTGACATTCCTATTCCTGTGCCGCATATTAAAATGCCTCTTTCAGCTTTTTCATCAGATACTGCCTGTGCAACTGCTTCTGCATAGTCTGGATAATCAACAGAACAGGATGAACCAGTTCCCATATCAATAACTTCATGCCCTGCATCTTCAACAATTTGGGAAATTAGTTCTTTTAATTCAAAACCTGCATGATCAGCACCAATTGCAATCTTCATGTTGAGTATTATATATAATTAGAATTATTTTAGTAAATTAATTATGCAGACTTTCTGATGTTTAATGTTGTTATCCACTCTATGATAGAAAGGTTAATCTTTCACTTTTTTCAGTTTTTCCATATCAAATCCGGTTCTCCATAAACATCTATAATTTTTCTTGATAAATGTATGTATCATCAAAATGTAAAACTAATACATGATACATACTCAATCAAGATTGTTTATAACCCTTATTATCTCCCTTATACCTTTTTCTGCTAAAGATAAAAGTTGAAGTAAATTTTCTTTTGAAAAAGGGTAAATCTCAGCTGTTCCTTGAATTTCAATAAATTTTCCTGAACCTGTCATTACTATATTCATATCAACCTCTGCCTGGGAATCTTCTGCATAGCATAGGTCAAGTCTTGGTTCTCCTAATACAATGCCAACACTTATTGCTGCAATACTGTCTTTTATAGGATTTTCTGTAATCATTCCAGCATTCATTGCTTTTTTTACTGCTTCAACTAATGCAATATAGCCTCCTGTTATTGATGCTGTACGAGTTCCACCATCTGCTTCAATTACATCGCAATCAATCCATATAGTTCTTTCACCGAGTTTTTCAAGATCAACAACCGCTCTTAATGTTCTTCCAATAAGTCGTTGAATTTCATGTGTTCTACCCCCAACTCTCCCTGATGTTGATTCTCTAAGCATCCTAACAGGAGTTGAACGAGGAAGCATACCGTATTCTGCTGTGATCCATCCCTTTTTTTGGTCCTTTAAAAAGGGAGGCACTTTGTTTTCTATTGAAGCTGTACATATTACACGTGTATTGCCAAGTTCTATTAAAACTGACCCATCTGCATTTTTTATGAAGTTTTTTTCAATTTTTATTGGTCTAAGTTCATCATTTTTTCTTCCATCTGGCCTCATTTAATTTTTCCCTCCTCAAGAGAAACTTTAAAAATGTTATCTATTTTACAATCTAAAAATATTTCACCAATTTTTTTAAATCTGTCAGGAGAATCAGTTACATAGAATGTTTTTCCTCCTGAATTTGTTTTTTCATTTATAAGTCCCTGATAAGAAAGCATTTCTTTTACTTCACGAGATATTTCTTCAGCAGAATCAACAAGTTGAATTCCTTCCATATATTTCTGAATAGTCTTTTTCAGCAGAGGATAGTGTGTGCATCCAAGAATTAAAGTATCAATCCCGCTATTTTTTAATTCTTTTAGATACCTTTCAACTATTAGTTCAGCAATACTGCCTTCTAAAATTCCTTCTTCAACTAATGGCACAAATAACGGGCAGGCTTTTGAAATGACTTCTATTTCTGGTTCTATTGATTTAATTTTTTTTGGATAGGCTCCACTCTGAATAGTTGCTTCTGTTCCAATAATGCCGATTTTCCCATTTTTTGTAGCTTTTAATGCTGCTCTGACACCTGGTTCAATAACACCAATAACAGCTATTGGTAGCTTTTCTTTTAAAACTTCAAGGCTTACAGATGAAGATGTATTGCAGGCTACAACAAGGATTTTAATTCCTTTTTTAAAAAGAAAACTCGCACATTCAATAGAATATTTAATAACTGTTTCAGCAGAACGGATTCCATAAGGAACTCTTGCTGTGTCTCCAAGATAGATCAATTCTTCATTAGGAAGCAATTTCGCTATTTCTTTTAAAACAGTTAATCCTCCAACTCCGGAGTCAAAAATGCCTACAGGTTTTTCTCTCATTAACTTTCCTCCATTACCTCCTTTAAAGATGAGTCAATTGATATATGACCTGAGAGAGTTTCAATTTCTTTGCTCTCTATGAGAATCTTAATATCTTTTATCCATGTGAAGTTTTCTTTCAAAGTTTTATAAAGTGATTTAATTACAAAATATTCTTCCCGCATACTCTGAGGTGCAGCAAAATTTTTTGATAAATCTAAATAAATTATGTTTTCTTTATCTCTATATATTCCAAGAATTTTTGTTTCTTTTAAGGGGGATGGTAGCTCTACTAAAAAAATTTCCAAAATTTTTTCAAGATTTTTTAACTCTAATTCGTCTTTTTGTAAGTATATTTCTTTTGTTACCAAAGAAGTAGAAGAAGGTATATATATTTTAAAGGTTTCAATAGCTTCTTCAGTTTTGAATTTTTCAGAAAATGCCTTTTTATCGTATTTTAGGAAAGAAAAATAAATTATAATTCCTGCTATTATAGCTATCAATATGAAGGAAACTATAATAAGTTTTTTATTCATTTTTAGCCTTTTCCGGTTTGATTTTTGATTTAAAATTTTCTAAAATTACTTGAACCATTACATCTATAAGCTTGTTTGTATAGTTTTTATCAGAAAACAAAACTCGTTTAGGAATTTCAATCATCAATGCAGGTGTGTAAGCTTCTTTCAAAAGAGTTGCAGGCAATTTTTCAGTATAAAGAGGTTCTGAAAATTTCTCCTTTAATTTGTTTGTAAAACTTTTTACTAAGTTATCTTCAGTGAAGAAAACTTTTGAAGGATCATCCTTTGATATATTTTTCTTTATAGGAGATGTATAGATGACAAAATAGTCTCCGGTTGATAAATGAATACTCAGAAATAAAGAGGGACTTAGTTTGTTTTCCAGTTTTAATCTTTTTTTCAATGATAGATATTCATCAATCCCTCTTGTTAGAGATGTTTTTATACCCTTTTGTGCAAGTCTTGATGCTATTTCTTTTGAGATATACAAGTCCATATTTTTTTCATTATTGTCTTTCCCTTGTAAACCGTAATCTTCTCCTCCGTGTCCTGGATCAATTAATACTGAAACAGTTTTAGTTTTTTCTTCAAGGGCTGTTTCTTCTAAATAGGCATCTATAACAAGCCTTGAAGGAGATTCATATCTTGAAACTTTTATTCTATCAATGTTTGAAGTTCCGATAATAAGATTTTTATCTTCTTTTAAAATTTTTAAATCTTTTATACTGTCCTGTGCTGATAAGATTTTTCCATCAAATTCAATTTCAAATGGGCTTATAAAACTCAGCTTTATTTTTCCATCTTTTAATAAATTTACATTTATTGAATAGGCAATCTCAGGTTTCTCACATATAAAAACAAATCTATGAAAATCTTGATGTTTCCCATATTTTATAACTATTTTATGGAGATTATCTTGTGCATTAACATTGACCGATAAGATTAAAAATATTAAAAAAACTGTTTTTTTTATCATTTAGCAGGATTTGGTGTTTTTAAGAATCTTATTCCTGTCCATATAATAATAAAAGCAAATATAACCCTTAGATAAGCATCTGCAAGAGCATGTGCAATATTAGAGCCAATATATGTTCCTAAAATTATTCCAACAATCAATCCTGGAAGCAATTCTTTTATGACATTTCCAAGTTTCAGATGTGTATATGCACCTACAGCACCTGCAGGAACCATACATAATAGAGATGTTCCCTGTGCTATATGTTGTCCATAGTTTAATATAAGAACAAGCGCTGGAACCATAACAGTTCCACCACCTATACCCATCATTCCAGCAAGAAAACCTGCAAATATGCCTATTACAAGAAGGGTAATAATTTTTGCAGTGACTCCAAATTCAAAATGATATAACTCAGCAAGGTAAGGTTTTGCTATTAAAATTAAGGCAGCGAAAATTAAAAAAGCACCAAAAGCTCTTTTAAGTTTCCACTCTGGCAGACTATGTGCAAATTTAGCGCCTATTCTTGCTGTAAAAATTGCTGTGACAGCGAGAATCAAAGATGCGATAAAATCAACAGAGCCTTTCATTCCATATGTAATTGCACCTGTAATTCCTGTAAATACAAGAGCAAATAGACTTGTTCCGTGAGCTCTATGTTGAGTAATTTTGAGAACAGCTACCATAAGAGGAATCATGACTACACCGCCACCAAGCCCAACAAGACCGCCAAAACAACCTGCTACAAGCCCAATCCATAGAGAATGAATAAATCGGCTTTTCATAATCAGAAAATTTAATATTTATCAATCTAAAATGTCAAATTACTTTTTCTGTTGTAGTTCAAAAGCCTTTTTAGAAGTTTCCGCTGCAGCCTGAGCTTTTCTTGCTGCATCCTGTGCTTGCATTACTGCAGCCTTAGATTCTTTAACTGCTTCTTCGGATTTTTTTAATGCTTCCTTTGCTGTCCAGTTAACAGACTCTACATTTGAGCTAACAGCTTTGATGTCTGTTCTAAGAGAAGAAATATCTTTGTTCATATTCTCAAGTTGTTTTTCAATTCTCTCAAGTTTTTGATTGATAGGGTCAGTTTGTTCTTTAACATATTCTTTTGTTGCGCAACCAGTGAGAAAAACAAAAATTGCTCCTGTAATAATTAAAAATCTTTTCATGGTGCACCTCCACAAGATTTTAATTTTGTTTTTATCATAAAGATTAATAAAAAGTAAAGCAAAAATAATATAATAAAACTGATGAAAAAGTTTGCAAGAAATATGTTATTTACTGCTGGATTTTTGCTTTTTCATGCGTTTTATGCACATGCAATTGAAAATATTAACATGGAAATCCAGAAAAACAATTCTTTTTTGACAGTTAAAGCTCATATTATTCCCTCTCAGGAGTTTATTGATGATTTTAAAAATGGTTTAAGTAAAAACATTCTTATACTTGTGGAACTTTACCGAAGATGGTCAATTATTCCTGATGAGTTTATAAGTGGAGTTCAAATACAGAGGATTTTGATTCCTGATCCTATAAAAGATGAATTTATTATAAAAACCTTAGAAGGAGATAAACTAACAGAGAAGAGATTTAAAAACTGGCAGGAGGCATTAGATTGGGCATTAAAGACAGAGCCTATAAAAATAGCAAATATTAATAATGTGGATAGAGGAAAATACTATATAAAAATTACAGTTGAATCAAATATAAAAAAGCTTCCTTCTGTTCTTGAGCACATCTTGTTTTTTATACCAACATATGAGAAAAAGATAACAAAGGAATCAGAATACTTTAGATTGCCATGAAAGAGAAAATGAAAAAATATTTTTTCCCTATTTTCCTTACAGTCTTGCTTTTTATTGTGCTTGGATTTGAAATTTATCTTTTAAGACTACCTCCTGAGCAGATTCCTACAAGATTCATAATTGTCTCACTCTTTGTAATAAATATAATTTCCATTATAACCTTAGGATTTTTTGTTATAAGAAGTATATTCAGGCTTTATCTTGAAAAACATAGAGAAGTTCCTGGTTATAGATTCAGGATAAAAATAGTCACTATTTTTGTAGGATTGGTGCTCATTCCTTCAGCACTTTTATTTATTGCTTTCAGCGGGGTTCTTGAAAGTTCAATAGAGAGAATTTTTTCCAAATCAAATAGAGAAGTTATCTCAAAAACAATAGATACAGTTAAGTCTTTTTATGATTTTGAAAAAGCAAGACTGCTTAAATTTGCTGAAGATTTCAATGAAGGTAAAATAAAAGGGCTTCCAGATGGGATTTCTGTTGAGAGACTCAAAAATCCTCAGGAAGATATGCCAGAATCAATACGGGATGCTTTTCAGGGTAAAAAATCAACACAGGTTATATCTTCTTCAGATGGAGATGTAATTATAGCTGCATTACCTGAAAAACAAGGAGTTATTGTTTTAAAAATGAGCATTCCTTCTTATGTAACCAAAAAAGTTGAAGAAGTTAAAGCATATCATGAAGAGTATCTTAAAATGGGTTCTTTTAGAAAGGCTGTTAAATCAAACTACTTTATGTTTCTTGGTTTTTTAAGTCTTATTATAATATTTCTTGCACTCTGGGCATCCTTAAAAATTTCTCAGGAAATTACGAATCCTTTAAAAGAACTTGTTCAGGCAACTCAAAGAGTTGCTGAAGGTGATCTCAAGGTAAAAATTCTTACTAAGAGTTCTGATGAAATTGGAATACTTGTCAATTCGTTTAATGAAATGATAAGCAAGCTTGACAAAGCCTATGTTGAGTTATCGGAAAGACATATTTTGCTTGAAAGAATATTTTCCAATATAACTTCAGGAATTATTTTTGTTGGGGACAGTGGTAAGATATTCAAAATAAATAAAGCAGGGGAGGAGATACTGCAAATTTCAGCAGAAAAGCTTCAAGGTAGACATTATTCAGAAATTCTGGAATTTGTTGAATCTGATGAATTAAAAGAGTTTATTAAAAAACTTTCTCAAGAGCGAATCTATGAGATTTCCAAAGATTTGAATATTAAAATAAAAGGTAGAAATAAAATGATAAAAGCAAGAATTGTCTCATTAAGAGAATTTGAGGAAAGTGAAGCCACAGGAATTCTTGTATTATTTGATGATATCACAGATATTGTTAAAGCTCAGCAGGCAGTTGCATGGGAAGAAGTAGCCAGAAGACTTGCGCATGAGATAAAAAATCCTCTTACACCTATTAAACTCGCTACTGAGAGACTTGTTAAAAAATGGAAAAATAAAGATGAAGAATTTGATAAAGTATTTGAAAAGTCAACCCAGAGAATTATTTCAGAGGTTGAGTCTCTTAAAAATCTCATTGATGCTTTCCAGAAACTGGGCAAACTCCCTGAGATTAAAAAAGAACCTGTAAATCCAGTAGATTTAATACAAGATGTGATAGAGCTTTACAAAGGATACAAGGATGTTAAGATAAACTTTATATCTGATGGAGAAATTAAGCCTGTTTTACTTGATTATCAGGAGTTTAAAAGAGTTTTGATAAATATAATTGACAATGCTATAAAAGCAATGAATGCTAAAGGTGAAATAACAATATCTGTTAAACTAAATAATAGTCTTCAGATTGAAATTGCTGATACAGGTCCAGGGGTTGATGATGAAATAAAAGAAAAACTTTTTTTACCTTATTTTTCAAAGACAAAGGAAGGGACAGGGCTTGGATTAACGATTGCAAGGAAAATTATTACTGAACATGATGGGAGAATATTTGTTATGGATAATAAACCTTCAGGAACAATTTTTAAAATAGAGGTGCCTCTTTGAAAGGTAAAATTCTTATTATTGATGACGAAGCTGGAATACTTGATACAGTTTCTGGCATTTTAGAAGATGAAGGATATACAACGCTTACAGCAAAGGATGCTGAGACTGCAATTGAGATTCTTGATAAAGAAGAGGTAGATTTAGTTTTTCTTGATGTCTGGCTTCCTAAAATGAGTGGAATTGAAGCAATAAAAAAAATAAAGGAAAAAGATTTTCATATTCCAGTTATCATGATTTCAGGGCATGGAAATGTTGAAGTAGCGGTTCAGGCTGTTAAACTTGGAGCATTTGATTTTCTTGAAAAACCTCTGTCAATGGAACGAATAATACTCACTGCAGAAAGAGCATTACAGTTTAAGAGTCTTGAAAAAGAAAATATAAAACTTCGTAGTAGCATACTAAAAAAATATGAGCTTGTTGGAAATTCTCAGGCAATGAAAAAAATCAAATCTCAGATTGAAATGATTGCCAGAGGTGATTCAAGAGTTTTAATATTGGGCGAAAGTGGAACAGGCAAAGAACTTGTAGCAAGAATGATTCATTCATTGAGCCCAAGAGCGAATGCTCCTTTTATTGAGGTAAACTGTGCAGCGATCCCTCAGGAGCTTATAGAAAGTGAATTATTCGGTCATGAAAAGGGTGCTTTTACCGGAGCAATAGATAAAAAAATTGGTAAGTTTGAGCTTGCAAATGAAGGAACTCTTTTCCTTGATGAGATTGGAGATATGTCATTACTTACTCAGGCAAAACTTTTAAGAGTAATTGAAACCCAGAAATTTCAAAGAGTTGGAGGAACACGGGATATAACAGTCAATGTTAGAATTATTTCAGCAACAAATAAAGACCTTACCGAAGAGATTAAAAAAGGTAACTTCCGTGAAGATCTTTATTACAGGCTTAATGTTGTTCCAGTTTATATATCTCCCTTAAGAGAAAGAAAAGAGGACATTCCAGAGCTTGTAAACTACTTTATGGATGAATTTAGCAGAGAAAAAGGATGGAGAAGAAAAAAGATTAGCGATGATGCGATGCGGATTCTTAAGAATTATGACTGGCCCGGAAATGTAAGAGAATTGAAGAATGCTGTAGAAAGATTAATGATAATGATTCCACAAGAAACAATAGAAGCTTTAGATATTGAAAACACAGGAATAATAAGAAATAGATTAAAAGAAGAATCTTATTTTTCTTATACCACATTAAGAGAAGCAAGGGATGCTTTTGAAAGGGATTTTATTTTGAAAAAACTCAAAGAAAATAATTGGAACATGACAAAAACAGCAGAAATTATAGGAATAGAAAGAAGCAATCTTTATAAGAAAATCAAATCTCTCGGAATAACTCTTCCAAAAGAATTTTCAGAAAATTAAAAGGAGTTTAGAATGTTTACTGTAGTTATTGTAGGGCGACCAAATGTTGGAAAATCAACACTTTTTAATAGAATGATTAAATCTGATGAGAAAATTAAAGCAATTACAGACAAATTTCCAGGAGTAACAAGAGATATAAACTATGGAGTTGCGAAATGGGATGATAAAGAATTTATAGTGGTTGATACAGGAGGCTTTTTCCCTGAAGAAAAGATAGAAGACATAATTCAGAAACAGATGCTGGAACAAATAGAGATGGCAATATCTGATGCAGATTTGATAATTCATCTTCTTGACAGTAAAGAAGGATTACTTCCAGATGATATTGAAACAGCAAGGCAGTTAAGACAAACAGGGAAAGATATTTTGTGGGTTGTTAATAAAATAGATGATCCTTCAAAGCTCAGTAGAATATATGATTTTTATAGCATAGGCACTGAAGAACTTATACCAATTTCAGGAATTACAGGATATGGCTTTGATGAACTTATTGATAAAATTATTGAAAAAATCCCTGATACTCAACCAGTAAACTTAGAACAACAGAACTTACCAAAGATAGCTGTTGTAGGTCGTCCCAATGTTGGTAAATCAACAATTATCAATGCTTTACTTGGTAAAAAAAGAATGATTGTTAGCCCTATCCCTGGAACAACAAGGGATACAATTGATGCTATCTGCACATATTACGGAAAGAAATATTTGCTGATTGACACAGCAGGAATAAAAAGACTTTCTTATTATAAAAAAGAGATATCTCAGGAAATTTATGTAGAAAGACTTGCATATTTTAAAGCATTAAGAAGCATTGAAAGAGCTGATGTGGCTATTCTGGTTATAGATGCCCTTGAAGGAATTGTCAATCAGGACCAGAAAATTGCAGGAATTGTTGCGGAACAGAAGAAAGGATTGATAATTTTAATTAATAAATGGGATTTGATTCCAGCGAATGAAAGAGACAAAAAAGCAAAATTTTTTACAGATGAAATAAAACATAAACTATGGTTTGTAGATTATGCACCATATTTGACTGTTTCCGCTATAGATAAAACGAGACTTACCAAAATATTTCCTCTCATTGACCAGATTTTAGAAGAGTACTCCAAAAGAGTATCAACATCTGAATTGAATAGACTTTTTAGTGAAAAACTAAAAGATGTGATAATGTCTTCTCATGGCAAGGAATTAAAATTTTATTATATAACTCAGGTTAATGTAGCACCTCCCACATTTGTTGTTTTTGTCAATGACCAATCAGCAGTCAAGCAACATCATATCAAATTTATTGAAAAACTTCTGAGGGAAACATTTCACTTTAAATTTTCTCCAATAAACATAAAAATCAAACAAAGAAAATAATTTTTTATGTTAAAATAAAAAACTATGCAAACAATTTTTGTAACAGGAAGTGCTGGTTTTATTGGATGGGCGACATGCAAACTACTTTTAAATAAAGGTTTTACAGTTATAGGAATTGATAACATAAATGACTACTATGACCCCAAGATTAAAGAACTAAGACTGCAGGATCTAAAAAAATTTCAGAACTTTATTTTTTATAAAGCAGATATTGAGGATTTTGAAAATCTGAAAAACATTTTTAAGAGTTATAAAATAGATGGTGTTATAAATCTTGCTGCACGAGCTGGTGTAAGAGCATCGGTTGAAAATCCCTGGGGATATCTTGATACAAATGTTAGGGGAACGATCAATCTGCTTGAATGCGTCAAAGAGTATGCAATTAAAAATTTTGTTCTTGCTTCAACATCAAGCGTTTATGGTGATACAGAAAAGATGCCTTTTAAGGTTTCTGATATTACAGATAAACCTCTTGCTCCTTATCCTGCTTCAAAAAAATCTGCAGAGCTTTTTTGCTATAGCTACCACTATCTTTATGGTATAAATACAATAATTCCAAGATATTTTACAGTATATGGACCTTTTGGAAGACCTGATATGAGTATTTTCAGATTTATTAAGAAAATAAATGACGGTGAGCCAATAACTGTATACGGAGATGGAAAGCAGAAAAGAGATTTTACATTTGTTGAAGATATAGCAGAGGCAACAGTATTATGTTTGAATCTTGAAGGATATAAAATTATGAATTTTGGCAATGACAGACCTGTTGAGCTTATTTATGTCATAAATTTAATAGAGGAGCTCATTGGCAAAAAAGCAAAAATCCAGTGGCAACCAAGACATCCAGCAGACATTTATGCAACATGGGCAGACATCTCTGAAGCAAAACAATACATAGGATGGTCTCCAAAAATCTCAATAGAGGAAGGTATCAGAATAACAGTTGAGTGGTTTAAAGAAAATAGAGACTTATTAAAGGACATAAAGATATAAAGGAGGAAGGGAATGCAGAGAATTTTGGTAGCCCATGATGGCTCAAAGGCATCTGACAAAGCATTAAGAAAAGCATTGGAGATTGCTTTAAGCATGAATTCATCACTTACTGTGCTTGCGGTTGTTCCAGAACTTTATCTTACAGAACTTTCTGATGCAGACAGACAGAGGATTACAGAAGTACTTAAAAGAGAAACAGAAGACAATATGGAAAGAATAAGAAAATCTCTTTCAGGAAAACCTATTGAGATTAAGTTTCTTGTAAGAGAAGGAGACCCAGCTGAAAAAATTCTTGAGACTGCTCATAAAATGAAGGTTGATTTAATTGTTACAGGCTCTCATGGAAAACATGGAACAAAAAAATTTCTAATTGGAAGCGTATCTGCCAAGGTCGTTGAATATTCTAAGTGTCCAGTTCTTGTTGTAAAGTAGTTGAAGGGAAAAATATTTTTACTGTTGTCCCTGCGTTTGGAGAACTTTTTATTTCAATAACGCTGTTATGTTTTTGAACTATATTTTTTACTATTGAAAGTCCTAATCCAAATTTTCTTGGATCATGGGTAAATAAAGGTTCAAAACATTTCTTCATTGTTTCTTCATCCATTCCATGTCCTGTATCAGAAATTGTCAGAAGAATTTTTTCTTCTGACTCCCTTTTTATTTTTTCAGTTGAGATTAAAATGACTCCATTGTCTAATATTGCATTTTTTGCATTCTGTAAAAGCTCACTTAAAACCTCTTTTAATTGCAATGGGTCACCTTTAATCAATAGATTTTCCTTAGAAAGAGAAAATTCAAGCTTTATTTTTTCACCTGCTATGTCTTTGAGCATTTCTTTCATTGAAATGAGTAAGAAATTCAAATCAAAAACTTTCATTGCAGAAGGAGATGTTTTTAATTCAAGTAAAGCTTTAATAAACTTAGAACCTTTTTCAACGGATTCAATTAATTTCTCAATAAAAATTAAAGTATCTTTGTTTTCTGTTCGTTCTTTTATTAGCTGTGCAAATCCATAAATCCCATTAAATATATTATTAAATTGATGTGCAAGGTTATCAATAATTTCATAAGCTGCTTCAAGTTTTATAACTTCTTTAAATTTTTCATCAACTATTTTTTTCTCTGTGATTTCTTTCCCAATTTCAAACACAGCTTTAATTTCTTCATTCTCTTTAAAAGGAATTCCCGTTAAGACATAATGTCTTCCTTCATCTGATGTTTTTTCTCCTGTTTCAATATTGCCTGTTTTTAAAGCTTTAACACAGGGGCAGCCTTCACAGGGACTAATTCTTTTATGCCATAAAGCATAGCATTTTTTGCCAAGAATATCCTCAGCATTCATACCCATTCTTTCAATATAAGCTTTGTTGCTCCAGAGAACATTTAAATCTTTATCCATAATAGAGAGATTGTGTTCAATGTTATCAAAAATAAAAGGTAGAGCTTTTTCTATTAATCTAAAATTTAGTTTTTCCATGGAGGAGAAATTAATTTTCTATTAAAAAATATCAAAAAGCCTGAAAATATTACATTCTGGGGGGGGGGGGGGGT
>NZ_BJKS01000009.1:0-22370 GCF_006538445.1 Thermodesulfovibrio sp. Kuro-1
TATAAATAGTGTGCCTAACGGAAAGTCTGATAAAATAAGAATTCAGGTGAGCACCACAGACGCTGCTAATACAGGGCTTAATCTTTTATCCTATAATCCTGATTCTGGCTCATCAAATATGAGCCTTGAGGGAAACATTAACGGATACAACTACATTACAGATCCCACAGACCCTAACTATTACAGTTTCAACAATAACTATCTTAATGAAAACTACTACCTCAGAGCTCTTTATTTTCTTAAAGTTGCCCTTGAAAATAATGATCAGGGAAGGATTCAGAAAGCAGTAGACTACTTTGATAAGATTGCAGATAAACTATATAAACAGCAATCAATTATTGGAGCAAGGCTCAATAAAATAGAAAGTATTACTGATTATAATCTGGAAGTCAAAACAAATACAAATCAAAATCTTTCCAATGACCAAGATGCCGATGCTCTTCAGGTTATTTCAGAACTCAATCAGAGAATGACAGTACTTCAAGCGATGAGAGTTACTCTTACAGACTTTTTTAGAAACAATCTTTTTGATTTCCTCAGATAGCAATTTTATTTATTAATCAAAGATGAGGAGATTCCTCACTCCGCTTCGCTCCGTTCGGAATGACATTTTCTTTGTCACCCCGAGCTTTAGCGAGGGGTCTCTCTTTTTATTGTCATTCAGAGGGGGTTTCAATGACCCCGAAGAATCTGTCCCGAAAGGATCATCTTTTTCTTTTCTCATTCCGAGCACCCTCAATGGATGCGAGGAATTTCCGCTTTGTCACCCTGAGACGAAGCCGAGGGGTCTCTTTCTTTTAGAAAGGGAGGAGATTCTTCATCGCTAACGCTCCTCAGAATGATAGAGGACAGGTGATCGGAAGACAGAAAGAGGGACAGAATAACACTTTTCTCTCTGCTATCCTAATTACCTGTTAGTCTAACAGTTGCAATTTTTTGCGCAGTCATATAAATTATATGGAGAAATCCGAAAGGGGATGTATTAATTGTTAGTTCTAACAAGGAAGATTGGTCAGTCAATCAGAATAGGAGACAACATAGTTATCAAAATAGTCAATGTTGATGGCTCACAAGTAAAAATTGGTATAGAAGCACCAAAGGGTATGGCTATCTTCAGAGAGGAACTTTATGAGAAGCTTAAAGAGAGTAATATTGAGGCATTAAATACAGCAAAGGAATTGAAACTTGATGAATTGCTTCTTAAGGCTGAAAATTCAATGAATAAGGTCGGAGCATCTCAAAACAAGGAGCAAAAAGATGATAATTCTTAAATCAGAGCGTTTTGGCGAACTTAACATTGACGAAAATGAGATAATCTACTTTCCCATTGGCATACCTGGCGTGCCCTTTGATAGATTTATTATAAAAGACCTTATTGAGCCTGTGAAATGGCTAATAGCCATTGATGATACAGATGTTGCTATGCTTATTATACAGCCCTTTACATATTTTCCTGATTATGGCTTTGAACTTAGTGATGAAATTGTCTCTGTTCTTGATGCAAAAAGCGAAGAGGAGCTTGAAATATACGTATCTCTACTTAAATACAATGATGGGGTTGCTGCAAATCTTAAATCACCCTTTGTGATAAACAAAAATAAAAAAATTGGTGTACAGATTCTTCTTGAAGATGACCGTTACAGTTTCAAAGAGCCAATTAAGAAGTAAGGTTTGATATAATAGAGTATGAAAAATGAAAATCAGACAATAGAAAGTCTTCCAATTCAAGAGATTATTAAAAGAATCATCTCTGTAACCTCACCAGACAAGATTATTTTTTTTGGTTCATATGCCTACGGAACTCCTCGTTTAGATAGTGATATTGATATAATCGTGGTAACTTCAGTTAGAGGGTCAAAAATTGATGAATATAGAAAGATTAGAAAAAGTCTTAAGGGATTAAAATATCCTTTTGATATAATTGTTCTATCTCTGGAGGAGTTTGATTTTTATTCTAAAAGCTGGAAAAACAGTGTTATAGCTGAGGCAAATCAAAGGGGTAAATTAGTATATGAAAAAAATCAGTGAATTTGAGAATTTTTTCAAGATTGCCTGTGATGATCTCAAATTGGTGGAGAAGAACTTATCTGATCAAGAAATCAGCAGGCAACTTTTATTTTTTCATCTTCAACAGGCAACAGAGAAGTTTTTAAAAGCTCTCTTGGCTAAAAAAAATGTCAATTTTCCCAAAATACATGATATTGAAAAATTAATAGAGCTTTGCGAGGAAAACAATATAAAAGTTCCTGATTTTATTGACGATCTTATAGATTTAACCCCTTTTGCCGTAGAATTCCGATATGGACTAATCATGGAAGAATCTATAGATATTGAGAATTACTTTGAAAAAGTTGAGAAATTCAAAACCGTTGTGGAGAATTCAATTTATGGTGATTTATGAAAGTATGGAAAGCAAAAGGCAAAATTGAGCTAAACTTTAATGGTTATGATTTTAAAATTAAGCCTGGAGACAAGTTTCTCTTTGCCGATGATGTTTTCAATCTTCTTCCAGAACCAATAAAATCAGCCTTTGAACAAGCTCACAGTGTGCTACCTCCTTTTTATAGAGGTGAAAATCTAAATGGAAAAACCCTTCTTGTCATAGCCCAGGCTGCAATAGGTGATGCTCTCTGTATGACACCTGCCTTAAGGGAGATAAAAAAAAGATATCCAGAAATGACGCTTAATGTAACCATCTCAGGAAAGGCAAAGCCAGTTTTGGAGGGATTGCCCTATATTGATAATCTTTTTCCAATGCCTGTGCCATTTAAAGAGGTTGCAAAGGCTGACTATATTGTTAAGGTTATTGAAATGGTTAATGCTCCTCAGTTTGATAATCTATCTTTGGTTGATTACTATCTTTGGAAACTTTATATATATAAGACTGATAAGGAAACCCCGGATGTATTAATTAATCAAGCTGTTTTAGCTGAAATGAAAGAGGCATTTGATAAAATCAGGGAAGCTTCAGGCGGTAAAAAGGTGCTTCTTTTCCATTATCTTGCCTCTTCTGTTCATAGAACTCTTCCACCGAGACTGCTTAAAGAAATTGAAGACCTCATATGGAATGAATATGTCCCTGTTATATGTTCAATGCCCGAAGAAGATATAACTGTTGAGACAGCCCTTGATGCTTATGGAATAAGAGCTGCAAATCTTTCAGTTTTCATGAAAGATATAAGATATCTGATTGCCTCTGTAGCTCTTTCCGATGCTGTAATCACAGCAGATACAGCAACTTTGCATATAGCTGCAGGGCTTGAAAAGCCAACAGTTTTGATTACAGGTCCGGTTGATGCAGAATTAAGAACATCAAACTATCCAACTGTAATACCTGTATCGCCAAACTATATTGGGCAGACCTGTGTTGCACCCTGTATGAAACATGCAACAACAGAGCCATGCATTGAAGCACAGGTAAAAAGACAGTTTTATAGCCCTTGTATAGAAAGCATTCCACCTAAGATAATTTATTTTGCTCTTAATGATGCTAAGTTACTGACTGAAAAAGATTATGAAAAACCAAATAAGTGCATAGTTTGTGATTTTGAAGGAGAGATTCCTCTATTTGAGCTAATAAATAGTTCAAGAGTCTTTGAATGTCCATCCTGTGGGTTGCAGTTTACACATCCTATGAAAGTTATGGACTATGAGAAAACCTATGAAAAAAAGTATGGCGATCTCCTTAATTTTGGCTCTGGTTTAGCTTATGAATCCTATCAAAATATTGAAGATGAGAAAATTGAAGTAGAAAAATGGAGTAGGGTTCCCAGATTTAATGTTTTGCTTCCTATTCTTTCTCAAGTTTCAAAGGGCAAACTTCTTGATATAGGCTGCTCTACAGGCTTTTTTATGCTGATTGCAAAAAAAATTGGATTTGAAGTTTATGGAATGGAAGCTTCTGAGAAAGCTGTGAATATAGCAACAGATAAATTCAAACTAAATGTTGTCAAGGCTATGTCTTTTGATGAACTTCCTGAAGAATACAAATTGTCTTATGATGTAATAACAGCTTTTGAAGTTCTTGAACATGTCCATGCGCCATCAGAGTTTTTAGAGGATATATATTCATTGCTTGCAGACAGAGGCATTTTAATTTTAAGTTGCCCACCATTTTATAAGTTTGAAAATACAGCAAAGGGTTACAGAAAATACAAATGGTGGTATAATGACTACCCACCCCATCATGTAACCCGCTGGAAGCCCTGGACACTTCATTATGCCCTCAAGAAGGTTGGCTTCAGTGAAGTTCACATTTTCACAGAACCTCTGTTGCCAGGAACTGTTTTTGAGGGAGTTGTGCCACTGAGTTTTCAGTTAAAGTTGCCTGATGAAAAAATTATAAACATTGATGCAAATACAACAAGGGGAATAGTTGCTGAAACCTTGAAGCCTCTTTATCTTAATTCCCGTCTCCTTGGTAATTTCCAGTATGCCATTGCTGTAAAGGGAAGAAGTTTAATTAATTTTGAAGAAATTATTAAAAAAGCTATTAAATACTCTGCAATAGAGATAATTTGGGGAAGAGGTGATAAAGCTTAATAAAAATAGTAGGAGGCTAAGATGCATTTTGATCCGATGATATTTTTCTGGATTTTTCTTATGATTATTGCTATACAACCTATAATCAGACAGAGACTGCTTGAGAATGCAAGGATGAAACTTATTGGAGAAATTGAAAAACAACGCGGAAGCCGAGTGATACTTCTTGTTCATAGGCAGGAAACAATGAGCTTTCTTGGTTTTCCAATTATGAGATACATTGATATTCATGACTCAGAAGAAGTACTAAGGGCAATCCATTTAACTGATGATGATACTCCAATTGATCTTGTTGTTCATACCCCTGGAGGACTTGCCATTGCAGCAACACAGATTGCAAGAGCCCTTTCAAGGCAGAAAGCTAAAGTTACAGTGTTTGTTCCCCATTATGCAATGTCAGGAGGGACACTGATAGCCCTTTCAGCAGATGAAATTGTAATGTGTGAACATGCTGTATTGGGACCACTTGATCCACAGATAGGGCAACAACCAGCTGTTTCAGTGTTGAGCGTGCTTCAGAAAAAACCTTTAAGTGATATTGATGATAATACTTTAATCTTAGCAGATCAGGCTGAAAAAGCCATAAGACAAATGAAACAAACAATAATAGAAATTCTATCGCACAACCAATCCTCTGAAAAAGCTGAGGAAATCGCTGAAAAGCTTGTCTCAGGAAAATGGACTCATGATTACCCAATAAGTGCGGAGGAAGCAAAAGAACTGGGACTGCCTGTTTCAACTGAGATGCCCAAAGAAATAATGCTACTTATGAATCTCTATCCACAGCCTGTGAGGCAGTCAGTTGAATATATCCCTGTTAGAAAAAGTAAGGTTAAGGCTATCTTTTCCAGAAAGCAGGAGTAAGAAGTATTAGCACTGTATAATACTCAAGTCTGCCAGCAAGCATACACAAAATGAGTATCCATTTACCTAAGGGATGGATTGAAAAGTAGTTGCCAGCAGGTCCTGCTTCGCCAAGTGCAGGACCTACATTGTTCATTGATGAGACTACAGTGGAAACTGAAGTTACCATATCCAGTCCTGTTGCAGTCATGCCAATACTTGCCAGAGCACAGACAAATATTGCAAGGAAAACAAATCCCCATATACTTCCAAGAATTTCTTTTGTAAGAAATTTATCATCTAACTTTAAAGCTAACACTGCACGGGGATGAATAAGCTGATAAAATTCTCTGTATATTTGCTTAATCATTAAATAAACCCTAACCTGTTTAATTCCACCTCCTGTAGAACCTATCATTCCTCCAAAAAACATAATTATCAATAAAACCAACTGCGAAAAAGAACTCCATTTTAAATAATCAGCTGTAGCATAACCTGTAGTTGTCATTATTGAGATAACCTGAAAAAGTGCGTACCTAAACGCTTCAGAAAAAGAATGATAATAAAACAATAAGTCAACAGTCAATAAAACGACAGTAATAGAAATGATACAAAAATAAAATCTGAACTCCGCATTCTTAAGAAATCTTCTTACACGACCTTTCAGAAGATAAAAATACAAAGCAAAGTTTATTCCTCCAAGAAACATTCCAAAACTTGATATATATTCAAGCATCGGACTTTTGAAATGAGCAATGCTTGCATTTTTTGTTGAAAATCCACCAGTTGAAATTGTTGTAAAAGCATGACAAACTGCATCATAAATATCCATTCCAGCAATAAAATAAAGAATGATTATAATAGCTGTAATTCCAATATAGATAAACCACAATGATTTAGCTGTATCAATAATTCTTGGCCTCAGTTTATCAACACTTATCTCAGGAACTTCAGCCTTAAAAAGTTGCATCCCTCCAATACCCATAAGAGGCAAAACAGCAAGGACAAAAACTATAATTCCCATTCCACCTATCCACTGGGTCATGCTTCTCCAGAAAAGAAGTCCTGCAGGCAGGCTTTCCACATCAGCAAAAATGCTTGCGCCTGTTGTTGTAAAGCCAGACATTGCCTCAAAAAAGGCGTCTGTAAAGGAACTCACAGAGCCTGTAAAAATATAAGGAAGACAACCAAAAAAGGCAACAGCTATCCATGTAAGCGTTACTGTCATAAAAGCTTCTCTATACATCAATTCTTCATGTCTGTATTGTTTAGTTAAAGCGAGCATAACAGTACCACAGAAGAACGTTAAAAAACACGATAACCCTAATGCTGGTATGTCCGAAGAATGATTAATAATTGAGACCAGTATGGGAATAATCATAAAAATTGAAAGAATAATAAGAATTATGCCAATAATGTTTATTACAGTTTTATAGTTCATGTGAGAAGTTTTTCAACTTCCTTTATTGAATCTTTAAGGGCAAAGATAATTAATTTATCTTTTTCTTTTATAAAATCTTCACCTGAAGGGATTATGATACGGTCATCTCTGATGATTGCTCCAAGTATAGAATTTTTTGGAAAAATTCCTTCTTTCAATGTTTTTCCTATTAGAGATGAAGTTTTATTAACAACCACTTCTATGATTTCAGCCTTATTTTCGGCAATAGCTGTAAGAGATAATACTTCTCCCTTTCTTACATATCTGAGAATAATGCCTGCTGTAATTAATCTTGGACTTAAAACAGATTGAATTCCCAGGTTGTGTGCAAGAGGCACGTAGTCTGTTCTATTTACAAGAGCTATAACTTTTTTTGCTCCGAGTTTTTTTGCAAGTAAAGATGCCATGATATTTAGTTCATCATTGTTAGAACATGCAATATATGTATCCATATTGCTTATATTTTCTTCTAACAGAAGCTGCTTATCTGCTCCATCTCCATGAAGAACCAATGATTTACCAAGATGTTTGCTTAAAAATTTACATCTTTCAGGGTCCTTTTCTATTATTTTAATATCTGCCCTGTTTTCCATTTTGCTTGCTATATAGTATCCAATTCTTCCTCCACCAAGAATCATAATCTTTTTTGCAGGTTTCGCAGGTACTCCAAGACTTTGAGCAACCTCCTCAACTTCTTCTTTTCTTACAGGTATGTAAACTATATTCCCTTCATTTAAAATATCTTCTCCAGAAGGCACTATAACATTTTCATCCCTTTCTATTATTCCTATGATAAAATCCCTTTTTAAAAATGTTTTGATAGATTTTAATTTTTTTCCTGTAATTGGACTATCTTGAGGAATTTTAAACCCTATAACCTTTATCTTTCCCTTTTCAAATTCTATTATTTCACTCGCAAAAGGGCTTTCAATAAGCCTTGATACCGCTTCCGCAGCTTCAAGTTCAGGGTTAATAGCAGGGTCAATATCAAGATTGGCTTTACCAAGCAGTTCTTTATTAAAAAAGTAGTCGGGATTTCTTATCCTTGCAATTTTTCGCTTTATATTGAACATTGCTTTGCCAAGAAGGCAGGCAATCATATTCGTTTCATCACTGTTTGTTACTGCAAGTAAAAGGTCGGCGTTATCTGCACCTGCTTCTTTAAAAGCGGAAGGGTCGCTTCCTTCTGCCTCTATTGTAGCAATATCAAGCTCTTCTGAAATTCTTCTAAGCTTGCTCCCATCTCTATCAATAATTACAACATCAACCCCTTCATAGGTAAGAAACTTTGCAATTTGATATCCGACCTCACCAGCACCAACAATTATTACTCTCATCGTTACTCCTTTGAAATTGTGAAAAAATTATATCATTAAAGATTAAAAATGAGCAATTTAAGAAACAATCCTGTTTCAGATAGATTATTTTTGATGAAAGGCGTATGATTGTATCAGATAAAATTTTTTGATATAATGAGTGTGAGGTTTTGAGATGAGAATTAAAGTTATTTTTTATGCTCCCAAACTTCCCATACTTTATAGAAACAGATTTATGTCTCTGATAAAAGATTCTCTGGAAAAATCTGATAGTGCTTATAAAGAAAAACTTTATCCAGATAAAAGCCAAGAAATAACTAAAGTGGTAAAGCCATTTTGCTTCTGTGTAACCATACCTGCATCAAGACAGACTAAAAAAGAAAAAATAATCATAGACAAAGATTTTGAGATAGAAGATACGGTTTTTTATTTTTTAGACACAGGCTATGTATCTCTCATAGTTAGTTCTTCTGATTATGAGTTTATGGTTAATCTTTATAATGGACTTCTTGAGAATAAATCCTTTCAATTTAGTGATGAGCTAACATTCATGCTAAAAAGGATATTTATGCTTAATGAGAAAAAAATTGAAAATGATAGCGTTACTTTTAAAACACTCTGTCCAGCTTTGATTGAAACCAAAGATGGAAAACCAATTTTGCCCTCTGATAATGTGGAGGACTTTAATATTGAGTTTAATGCAATACATGATAGAATTTTCAAGGACATAAGAGGATACGGACTGAAGAGAGCACTTGAATTTGAGCCTTTGAGTCTTAAAAAACAGGTGGTTAAACATACATTGAAAGGCTTTAGAGAAAAGACTGGTAAACCCTACATGACGCTAACCTGTTTTGAAGGCTCTTTCAGACTGAGCGGAGACCCTGAGGATTTAAGATTGCTTTATCAGATAGGGATTGGCTTAAGGACAGGACAGGGCTTTGGCATGGTAGAGGTGTGTTAAGGTGTTAGAAAAAAACGGACAAACGATGCCCTATAAGGCTGTCATTAAAATTTTGGAGAATATACTATACAAGAAAGCTAAAGAGAATTTATATAGAAGTGTCTATGTTAATAACATTAAAAGAATTATTAACAGATTAATTTATTAGGTGTAGGCATGGTGAATGATAGTATAAAACTCTATCCATCAACAGTTAAACATAAAATCTACATGAGAGATTGGTATTTCAATGCTGGGATAGTAGGATTTCTTAATATAATCACAGATGGGAAGGAATTAGATAGTATTCCATATCTAACAATTGGTGAGAATTATATTGAATTTAGTGATGAAATTTTTGAAGGTTTTGAGGAGAAATTTAGCAAATATGCTTTTTTGAAATTTTTTAATGTTAATGCTTATCTTCAGCGTTTACAAAAAGCTCAAAAAGATTTAACTGAAAAAAAGACAAAAATCAAACCTGAACAGATAAGAAAAAAACTTGAAGAGATTGAAAAACCCCCATATAAGGATTTTTTGAAATTATTGAATATACCGGTTTGGGAGTATAAGTCCGCTGAAGATTTTATAGACAATCTTGAAAAAGCTCAGTCTAAGTTAAAAAATCTCTCTAAAAATCAAATTTTTGAGATTTTAAACAAAACCCCTGAAGGCAAGGAGTCAATACAAATTTTTATCAATCAGAAATTGAAAGGTGTATGTTCTCATGAAAATGTTTCAGAATATGTAAGCAGGATAAAAGCTATGAAATACTCAAAGAAATTAAAGAATAATGAACTATGTCCATCCTGTCAAGAAAAAAAGGCAGAATACGAGTTTAACAATGCTGTATCTAATATCATTGGATTCAACAAAGATAACTCAAACTGGATATGGGGATTTAAGACTTCAAAACTTCAAATATGTCCTTTATGTGCTATTATTTACAGTTGCGCTTTTGCCTCCTTTGCTTATGTTTTAAAAATAGCCGAAGGAGAATATCTGAATTATTTTTATTTCCCCAATGAGAACACAAATTTAAAAACACTTTATGAAATAGTTAAAACATTTAATCTTTTAATTGACAACATTGAAGAAAACAGCAATCTTCTCTATGTAATGATAAAGCAAATAGTGGATTATATAACAAAGAAACAGATAAATCGTATCTCAGAAAATATTAATTTTATTGAAATTGCTGACAATCCCATTCTTGCAGGTCAAGGGACTAAAGGATACAATATTTACAACTACAATATTAGCCCTGATATAGCTATGTTTCTTGATTTGCAGTTTAAAAATGAAAGTGTTCCGAAAGGTTATTATGTCCTAAATAAAAATTACTGTAGTATTGAAGAGGAACTTTTGAAACTTGCCATTAGTTATCAGATTGATTACTCAACTCTCTACAGATATTTTGCATACTATTTAGACACTGATAATTACTCAACTAAATATAACTTGAATAAAGTTATGAATTTTGTAATTAAATATATCCAATGGGTAAGAGGTGAAAGCATGGAGAAAAGTCAAAAAATAATTAACAAAGGCTACCTTAGTGGACTTAGCCTTCGCAATGAACTTATAAAAAAGGGTAAAGAAAATCAGATTAACGGATTAGTTTATGGTTTTTTGAATGACTTAAAAATAGGTGACAGAGAAAAATTTCTTGACAAGTATCTGAGGATAGTAATGTCTCATAATCAACCAAATCGTTTTGGTAAGGATGAAATGCTTGATGATGATTATTTCTTGCAGTTTGGTTACTCATTTGTTAGTGGTTTAATTAGTAAAAGTGGCATAGAGAATAATACTGGAACAAATGATATAGAGGAGGAGTAATTATGATAGCCCAAAAATATTTACATCTGGCAGTAATCTTTAAAGCATCAAATTTAAACTATGGCGAGGGTGTTGGGAATATTCTTACACTAAAAAAAGTTACTACTGAGGGGAAAAACTATTCTTACATAAGCAGGCAGGCTCTGAGATATGACGTTGTGAGAATGCTTAATGAGCTTTGCGGTTATAGACTTACTGATGTTGATAGGCAAGCTGGTGTTATCCAATTTGCCGAACATGCTACTATCAAAGATTTTCCCGAGATAGATTTCTTTGGTTATATGAAAACTACAACTTCTAACAAGATTAGAAAAGCTGTAGTGAGACTCACCGATGCTGTAAGCCTTGAACCATTCTATAATGAACTTGAATTTGCAACCAATAAAGGACTTGCAGATAGAATTCCAAACAATGTAGGTAATGACATTTTTCAGGCTGAAATTCATCGTTCATATTATTGTTACACTTTAACCTGCAATCTTGAGGAGATAGGTGTTGACCCTGTATATGAAATTGTTCTTGATAATACAGAGAGAGCAAATAGAGTAAAATGTCTGTTGAATGTTATTAAGCTACTTAACAGAGACATAAGAGGTAAAAGAGAAAACCTTTCTCCTTTATTTGTAATAGGTGGATTATATGATGTGGGTAATCCATTCTTTTACAACAGAATAAAGCTTTCTTTTACCAAAGATAAGATTATGCTTAATGAAAAATTAATAAACAGCACTCTTGCTATTAAAACCTTTGAAAATACTGTTGGACAACAGAGTATGTTAGGTTATATTGATGGAGAATTTTCAAATATAGACAGTATAACTGTTGGAGAAAAGTATAGTATTGAAAATTTTTTTGTGAAATTAAATGAGAAGATTGACGAATTTTACAAAAACAAATCATGAAAGCTGTTAGAATCAAACTCTATCAGAATATGGTTAATTACAGAAAGGAGTTGAGCTATGGCTATGTGCAGACTTATCCACTTCCAACTCCTTCAATGGTAAAAGGTATGGCTCATAGCCTTCTTAACCTTAACAAATACCATAATCTTAAAATATCCATACAGGGCAATTATTCTTCTGTAGTAACAAATATGCAGAAGGTATACAAATTTGATAGAGTCAGAGATGATAAAAAAAGGGAATTTATAGACCCTCGCCCACGGATTTATGCTGGCGGGCAAAGGGTATTAAACCAAGGCATAATGTTTGTTGACGAAATAGTTGATATGGAACTTATTCTTCATATATCCTTTGATGATGAAGGGTTGAATGACAAACTTCTTGAGGCATTAAAGCAGAAAACTGTTATTCTCGGCAGAAATGAAGATATTGCAAGAGTGGATTTTGAAGATACAAGTCTTGTTGACATTTTATCATTCAGTGATGAATACAGGCTTCCATACAATATATATCTTGCACCTGAGCTTTGTAAAAAAGAGCAATTGGAGGGGACATGTTATAGATTGCCTTTTTATTATGAGCCTGTAAATTCATTCACAGATAAAAGAATTTTTAGGTATGTTAACGCAATCTACATTGCAAAGGGCAATAAAATTCAATATTCAGAAATTAATGTTGACAGTGATAGGTATATAGTAAGTTTTTTGTCAATATAAAAATGCCTGTATTTGCTAAATCAAATCCTCCTGAAACTATTGAAGAACACAACAAAAAAATATTTGAAAATTATGAGAGAATAAAACCATTTCTTGATCCAGAAAAAATCAAAAAATATGATGAAGTAATCAAAAAAATTATTTATTATCATGACCTTGGCAAGTTAAATCATAAATTTCAGAATAAGCTTGGATTATCTAAAAAAGTAATGATACCAGAACTAAAAGATATTGATGAAATACCTCATGAATGGTTATCCTTAGCCTTCCTCTCAAGAGAAGACAAAAGATATTTTCATACTTTGAGTACTGATACCATCCATTTTGCTGACCTTGTTCAATACTGCATCGCATTTCATCATACAAGGACAAAGCCTTTTGATAAGAAAGCCTTAGAGAAAACTATTTGTCATGATCTTGAAAAAAATAAAGGATTATTAGGGATAAACCATTCTTTAAATTTTGACTATGACATATTTAAAGATATAAAACAGAAAATTGATTCACAAAAAAATTTTAAGAATTATTTTGAACTGCTTGTTTTTCTTAAAGGCATACTGCATAAATGTGATTATACTGCTTCTGCTAATATTGAGCCTGAAAGTCACTATTCAGGCAATTATGAAAAAGATTTCAATAATTGGTTATCTAAAAAAGGATGGCATCTTAAACCTTTTCAAAATGAGGCAAAAAGACTATCAGATAAGAGCGTAGTTCTTGTAGCTTCCACAGGTACGGGAAAAACCGAATATTCAATGAACTGGATAAATGGACAAAAGGCATTTTATCTTTTGGGCATTAGAACTGCGGTTAATGAAATGTATAGAAGATTTAAAGATATATTCGGTGAGAATGTATCTCTATTACATGGTGAAATTAGTAATATAATTGAGGATGATGATACAGAGGAAAGATATGTTGAAAGAATTGAAACTGCAAGAAAACTTTCTGCTCCCCTGACTGTAGCAACTGCTGACCAACTTGTAACATCAGTTTTCAAATATAATGGATTTGAAATGACATATCTTACTGCTTCCTATTCAAAGATTGTGCTTGATGAGATACAGAGCTTTTCTCCAGACTCTATTGCGGCAATAATGGTTTTTCTAAAGGAAGTTCATAGGCTTGGTAGTAAATTTCTTATTATGACAGCAACACTCCCACCTTTTATTAAAGAAGAATTAAAGGAGTTGCAGAATGCGGAATTTCCTGAGCCTGTATTGTTGCCAAATAAGCGACATTTTATTACCGTTTATGATGAACCAATTGACAGCGAACGGTCATTGAAGATGATTGATAAAAACTTCAAATCAGGCAAAAAAATACTGATTGTCTGTAACACTGTAAAAAAAGCACAGCAAATGTATGATATGCTAAAAAATTTTAATCCATCACTGCTACACTCAAGATACATACTGAAAGATAGAAAAAATAAAGAAAGCAGAGACCACGGAATAATGGCTGTCAATAACCCTAAACATCCACCTGTAATCTGGATAGCTACTCAGGTGGTAGAAGCGAGCCTTGATTTAGATTTTGATGCATTGTTTACAGAATGCTCCCCCATAGATAGTCTTTTACAGAGATTTGGAAGATGCTGGAGAAAAAGAGAATATACAGATAATAAGCCCAATATTCACATTTTTAAAGCTGAAGACAATAGGATTTATGATGAAGAACTTCTTGACAGAACTTATTCTCTAATTTTTAATAATTACAAGAATAAAATCATGGATGAGAGAGATAAGCAAGATGCGATATTCACAATTTTTAAAGATATTGAGAAGACAAAATATTATGAAAAATACAAGCGAAATAAAGAATTGCTTGAATTAGGTTTTAAAGCTCAATCAAAGACCGAAGCTGAAGCCCTTTTTAGAAACATAGCTTTCAATTATTGCGTTATTCCTCGTCCTGTTTATGAAGAAAATGAGAAGGAAATAAGGAATTTGATAGAACTTATAGACAATAAAGATACAGAAAAAATGCAACGTATTAAGGCTAAAGCTAAGATAAAAGATTTTATAATTCCTCTTCAGATATTTGGAACTTTCAAAAATTTAACCCCTGTGCCTGATTCTGAATATTGCAAAAGAAACAATATAATGATAATGAACGAAGTTACCTACTCTTATGAGAAAGGTTTACAATTAAAGGATACAGCTGGAGAAGGAGTACTTATAGACTAAATATTAGAATTGAATCAGTTTTGCAAAAATCTGTAATTTTTGGTATTATATTACCAAAATATTAGGGAGTATGGATGCTTTTTCATAGGATTATTTCATCAAAGCTATCCACTGCAATGAGGCATTTTCCTGCTGTTTTTCTTACAGGTGCAAGGCAGGTTGGCAAATCAACTCTTGCACTGTCTATGTTTAAAAACTATGTAACCCTTGATGATACAACCGTGTATGAATCCGCTTTAGCAGACCCTCCGCTTTTCGTCAGTAATCTAAAAAAACCTGTTGTCATTGACGAAATACAAAAATTGCCAAGACTTTTAAATTCAATAAAGCTTGACATAGATAAAAACAGAATTAATGGGAGTTACCTGTTAACAGGTTCTGCTAATATATTGGCATTTAAAGACATATCGGATACGCTTGCAGGAAGAATGGCAATTATTGAGCTTTTTCCTTTAAGTTGTAAGGAGATTTCTAAAAAGACGGAAAATGTGATTGAAATACTCTTTAATGCCAATTTTAAAGATTTCACTTTACCATCAATAGAGACTGATTTAATTATTGAACAGGTCATCAATGGTGGATATCCCGAGATTCAAAAGATAGACACAGTAACTGGAAGATATTTATGGTTTAGTTCATATATACGGACATACATTGAAAGAGATGTTAGAGACTTGGGAGAGTTGAGAAATCTTGATAAGTTTATAAAAATGTTTAATTTGCTCGCGCCAAGGTCTGCCAATTTGCTTAATAAATCAGATATTGCTCGTGATGCTCAATTAGAAATTAAAACCCTTGAGAACTATCTTAATTTATTGAAAATGGTCTATCAAATTTACATTTTAGCACCTTACAGCAGAAACATAAGCAAACGAATAATCAAGACAGGGAAACTATTTTTCACAGACAGTGGCATATTATCTCATTTGCTTGGAGTATCAACAAAAGAAGACCTCATGCAGTCTCCCTACAAAGGCTTAATTTTTGAGACATTTGTATTTTCTGAAATTCTTAAGGCCACAAAGTATTCAGATAAACCTGCTGAGCTTTTCTTTTACAGAACCCATGACAGGCAGGAAATTGATTTTGTTATTGAGCAGGGCAGAAGCATTATTGCCATTGAGGTAAAATTTTCAAAAACTGTAACGCGGGATGACTTTAAATATATTGCTTCTTTAGATAAAGCCGTCCGTAATCTTAAAGCGGGATATGTTTTATACATGGGAGAAAGGATTCTTCCTTTTGGAGAGAAGTTTTTTGCTTTACCAGTTAGTATACTTTTTTAATTTAAAATGGAAACATTAAGACAGGAATTTGACTTTCAGACTCTCAGGACAAACGGGATAAAAATTAATTATCTTTATGTCTGCGAACGGAAGCTCTGGCTTTTTGACAGAGGAATTCAGATGGAGTCAAAATCGGATAAAGTCCTTATGGGAAAGCTTCTTTCAGAGTATTCCTATCCTGCAGAAGAAAAACGGGAATTACTCATTGATAACCTGATAAACATTGATATCGTAGGCGATGACCAGATAAGAGAAGTGAAATACAGTAATCGCCTTGCCCATGCAGATAGAATTCAACTTTTGTATTATCTTTACTATCTAAAGCAGATTGGAATTGAAAAAAAGGGTATCATAAACTATCCAAAAATGCGTAAAAGAGAGGAAATTACTCTTACACCTGAAGCGGAGAGGGAGGTTGAGGAGGCTTTAGTTAGAGTAAGGGAAATTGTGAGCATGGAAAAACCACCTGAATTAAAGAAAAAACCTTATTGCACAAAGTGTGCTTATTTTGAGTTTTGCTGGAGTTGAACGATGAGAAACTATTACATATTCTCAAATGGAAGAATCAGGCGGAAGGAAAATACAATATACATAGAAAATGAACAAGGAGACAGGAAAGCCATTCCCATAGAAGATGTTGATACAATTCATGTATTTGGAGAAGTTGACTTAAATACAAAGCTTCTCAATTTTCTCTGTCAACAGGGGAAAACAGTGCATTTCTATAACTACTATGGATTTTACTCTGGTAGCCTAATTCCAAGGGAGCGAAATGTTTCAGGGCATCTTTTAGTAAGACAGGTTGAGCATTTTCTTGACCCTGAGCGAAGATTTTATCTTGCCTATTCCTTTGTAGAGGGCGCAATTTTTCATATGCTGAGAAATCTCAGGGAATACAAAAACACTGATGAATTTCAGGATAAAATCAAGAAAGAATTGACCAACGCCGTTGAGACAAAAAGCATTAGCGAGCTCATGGGATGTGAAGGAAGAGCAAGGGATTTTTATTATGAGGCATTTAATACCTTTTTGAAATCAGATTTCTCAATGGAAAAGAGAGAAAAAAGACCTCCGAAAAATCCGATTAATGCACTTATTTCTTTTGCAAATAGTATGATTTATACAGCTGTGCTTAATGAAATATATCACACCCAGCTTAATCCAACAGTAAGCTATTTACATGAGCCAAGCGAGAGAAGATACTCTCTAAGTCTTGATATCGCAGAGATTTTTAAGCCCCTTATAGCTGATGCAATAATTTTCAAACTCATAAATAACAACATGATAAAGCTGGATGATTTTGAAGAAGATGTTAACTATTGTTATTTAAATGACAGTGGTAGAAAAAAATTTATCAGAGAGTTTGACCAGAAATTAAGCACAACAATAAAACATAGGAAGCTTAAAAGAAATGTCTCCTACAGGACGATAATCAGAATTGAATGTTACAAACTCATAAAACATTTCATTGGAGATGAAGTGTATGCTCCTTTTAAGGCTTGGTGGTGAGTTAGATAATGTTCTTGCTATTTTAGGCTACAGTAAAATTTTTTATTATTCTGAAAATTTTCATTCTGAAGGTTTTGCTGTCATTCTGAGCGAAGCGAAGAATCTCAGATTTTAATTTAGGAATAAATTAAAATGCCTTATTTAATCGTCACATATGATATCGCTGAAGAGAGAGTAAACAAAGTTCGTAAAATACTCAAGAAGTATTTTATGTGGGTGCAGAATTCTGTATTTGAGGGAGAGATAACAGAGGGAAAGCTTGTAAAATGTAAGCTTGAACTTGAAAAGGTCATAGACAAAGAAGTAGATTCAGTATACTTCTACAGTCTTGAAAACAGGCTAAATTACAGAAAAACCGTATTAGGCATCGAAAAAGAAATAACGGGTAATATTTTATAGATAAATTGTGAGTAAATACTTTGAACTAAGCGAAAATCTCTATTTATTTTTATTAATTCTCACATTTAGAATGAGCACATTGCTTATGCCGTCATTTCTTTCTGTCATTCTGAACGAAGTGAGGAATCTCTTTCTATTATTAAGTCTGCATCAAACCTGTTTTAAGTCGGAGGTTAGGCGAGAGATAATATTATCAATAATTTGAAAAGTGATTTTGGACATTTTTTAAAAATTGATTAAAGGTCTGATGCAAATAACTTGTTTTTTGAGGGGGTTCTCAGATGCGATAATTTTTTTGTAAAATTTAGAAATATAAAGAATTTTGGGAGCAATTCATTGTTCATTGACAAGCTGGGGGTTTCATCTGAACCATGTGGGATATAAAGATCCATTGCTATTATGTTAGCAAAAATTGATTACTAGTTTCATCTGAACCATGTGGGATATAAAGGTTGTTATCAATAATATAATATATGAGGTATTAGATGTTTCATCTGAACCATGTGGGATATAAAGCATTATCACCTTTTTTTGATTGCTGATAGAGATTGTGTTTCATCTGAACCATGTGGGATATAAAGGCCACCTGCTCTTTATCATTTTGCTTCGCATAATAAGTTTCATCTGAACCATGTGGGATATAAAGGAGTAACCCCATGCCCAGTAAGATTGATCAGGGTATGTTTCATCTGAACCATGTGGGATATAAAGGTAAGATCGGTCAGGGTATTTGATATAACAATTTTTGTGTTTCATCTGAACCATGTGGGATATAAAGAGATGACGATGATATTCAAAAAAGAAATATATGTCATGTTTCATCTGAACCATGTGGGATATAAAGACTTAATATTGCAGAAATTAGACCACCCATTTAATCAGTTTCATCTGAACCATGTGGGATATAAAGTATTGTTATTATTGTTATATATATTATACATATATATGTTTCATCTGAACCATGTGGGATATAAAGGTATGATTTTTCTAAACTCCATCCTTTTCCTGAATTTATGTTTCATCTGAACCATGTGGGATATAAAGTGTTTAAAATCAAAAATATGATAAGGGTTGCTTTTTGTTTCATCTGAACCATGTGGGATATAAAGTCAAGCCTTTTTTGTTGAATACTCTGCAATTGAGATAGTTTCATCTGAACCATGTGGGATATAAAGATATTGTATTTACTTATATTATACATATATATATAGAGTTTCATCTGAACCATGTGGGATATAAAGGTTCAGAATCAGAAGACTCATTTTCACTTCTTGCAAACGTTTCATCTGAACCATGTGGGATATAAAGACTCAATGCAATGGTCGGAGGCACTCTTAAGCAGAGTTTCATCTGAACCATGTGGGATATAAAGTTTTAAAAATTATTGCAAGAAAAGTCATACATACAGGTTTCATCTGAACCATGTGGGATATAAAGTTTTAACGGTTGGCATAAATTTTTCAACTCCTTTTTGTTTCATCTGAACCATGTGGGATATAAAGTTATATCCACACTCAGCAGATTTGAATGTCCACTGAGTTTCATCTGAACCATGTGGGATATAAAGTAAGTCTTATATCTATAAGTTTCAAAGTTTCTGGAAGGTTTCATCTGAACCATGTGGGATATAAAGATCTTCTTTACTCTCATTTTTCTTTTACACTCAACACGTTTCATCTGAACCATGTGGGATATAAAGTCTTCTGCATCAAAGCTCCAACCAGAGCTCTTATCCAGTTTCATCTGAACCATGTGGGATATAAAGTCTAGTAAAGTTTTAATTTGCTTTTTTGTTAACTTCATTCGTTTCATCTGAACCATGTGGGATATAAAGTTCAAGAACAGCCTTAATGATATATCCCAACCTTTCTGTCAGTTTCATCTGAACCATGTGGGATATAAAGTATTTTGTCTATTCAGAGTGATTTTGCTGAACCTTGTTTCATCTGAACCATGTGGGATATAAAGAAAGCTTTGATATATCTTTTTTCTCAGGAACATCAAAGTTTCATCTGAACCATGTGGGATATAAAGGGGGCTCCTGCGTTTGATACTAAATTTGATGTTCCTGTTTCATCTGAACCATGTGGGATATAAAGGATGTAACTGCTGAAGTTGATTCTGCACCTCAACCTTGTTTCATCTGAACCATGTGGGATATAAAGTTTTCTAAGTCTGGTGTAATGAATTTTTGTCAGTATGGTTTCATCTGAACCATGTGGGATATAAAGGATGTGAGCTATTGGGCATGGGGTTGGTCAGGACTTCGTTTCATCTGAACCATGTGGGATATAAAGTGTATTCTTTAAATTTGTCTATCTTATAGAGTTGATAGTTTCATCTGAACCATGTGGGATATAAAGTTAGTTGCATAAGTATAAAAGAAGTGAATGTTAATTCGTTTCATCTGAACCATGTGGGATATAAAGAATGCCACCGAAGCCTTGATTTGGGTTCGTGCTCAGTTTCATCTGAACCATGTGGGATATAAAGAGAGGAATAGCCACCTTTTTATATGGAGTCCCAACAAGTTTCATCTGAACCATGTGGGATATAAAGATTGTGATCCAAACAACACTACCAACTGATACGAAGTTTCATCTGAACCATGTGGGATATAAAGCTTTAATATACGGAATTATATTTTTATACCATTCTTTGTTTCATCTGAACCATGTGGGATATAAAGCCTGAATACCAAGAAGAGTATTAAAAGTTTTATTTAGTTTCATCTGAACCATGTGGGATATAAAGAACCATAGCACCTTCATCCTTCATAACAAACTCTGCGTTTCATCTGAACCATGTGGGATATAAAGACTAACAAAACTGAACATACAACCAACTGATTTGGAGTTTCATCTGAACCATGTGGGATATAAAGGTAAAGCTCAAAACAAATGTCATCAGAACAAGTATTGTTTCATCTGAACCATGTGGGATATAAAGTTGTTAGTAGTCTTTGATGTTTATAATCTTAACCCAGGTTTCATCTGAACCATGTGGGATATAAAGTTTGGAATGGTGTATGTGTTTGAGAAGAGAGACGGGTTTCATCTGAACCATGTGGGATATAAAGCTTCAAGTGCTTGCATATACCTTCTCACTGGTTCAGATGTTTCATCTGAACCATGTGGGATATAAAGGCTGAAGCCAATGCAATTGTGGAGAAGCGAGATTGGAGTTTCATCTGAACCATTTGGGATATAAAGGATGTAACAGCAGATTTAAGTTCAAGTCCACAGCCTCGTTTCATCTGAACCATGTGGGATATAAAGTGCAAACTAAAGTTCATATTAGAGTTTTCTTTCACAGTTTCATCTGAACCATGTGGGATATAAAGGAAGCAAAATATGGTTCCAACACCTTTGAAATTTTTAGGTTTCATCTGAACCATGTGGGATATAAAGACTGCATTGTCAGTGTTCAAAGGTGTTGCTAAGATAGTTTCATCTGAACCATGTGGGATATAAAGGAATTACAGAAATATAAAGAAAGAGGTATTTGGGGAGTTTCATCTGAACCATGTGGGATATAAAGTCATACTTGCCCCCATTATCCACTATTTATAAACTCTGTTTCATCTGAACCATGTGGGATATAAAGCCAAACAACACAGCATTAGTAAAACTCACAATGTCCGTTTCATCTGAACCATGTGGGATATAAAGGAGTTAAGGATGAGAGATATATTTGCTCTTGTGAGGTTTCATCTGAACCATGTGGGATATAAAGTGTTGTTGAATCAGGAAATGCAAGAGCATTGGGAAGGTTTCATCTGAACCATGTGGGATATAAAGTTTTTTTCAAAAAAAATCTTGAAAAATCAATGACTTGTTTCATCTGAACCATGTGGGATATAAAGTTTTTATGAAATTCTTGAGATTTTTATTAATAAGATTGTTTCATCTGAACCATGTGGGATATAAAGCCTTTTTGGATCTTGTATAAACTGTTATAAGACAAAGTTTCATCTGAACCATGTGGGATATAAAGCTTGTTTTAGGGTTTGTGTCATCTGCATTTGCTGAGGGTTTCATCTGAACCATGTGGGATATAAAGGAACTTATTTATAGCCCAAATGCACCAGTTATTGAAGGTTTCATCTGAACCATGTGGGATATAAAGATTTATAGAGTAGATATCAAGGCATGCTTTTACAGCATGTTTCATCTGAACCATGTGGGATATAAAGTGCTTTTCACATGGTATTTGAATTGAAATTGTAGAAGTTTCATCTGAACCATGTGGGATATAAAGAAACAGATTGTGCATTGGATTTCTTACATACCACATGTAGTTTCATCTGAACCATGTGGGATATAAAGGAGAAAAAGGATGTCTCAAGGCTCTTAGATAGATGGCTTGTTTCATCTGAACCATGTGGGATATAAAGTCCTCAAAACACTGCATAACAGTTACCCCAATACTTTTGTTTCATC
>NZ_BJKS01000010.1:0-9791 GCF_006538445.1 Thermodesulfovibrio sp. Kuro-1
GCGTGGTCTTGCCATGATCAATATGCCCTATCGTCCCTACATTTACATGCGGCTTCTTCCTCTCAAATTTTGCCTTTCCCATTATCTTCCTCCTTAAAATTCTCCTTAAACTTTTATTTATTATTTCATCTAAAGCCCATGACCGGGATCGAACCGGTGGCCTCGTCCTTACCAAGGACGTGCTCTGCCGACTGAGCTACATGGGCATAAAAAAGCGGGAAACGGGATTTGAACCCGCGACCCTCAGCTTGGAAGGCTGACGCTCTACCGCTGAGCTATTCCCGCATATATGGAGGGGGAAGGATTCGAACCTTCGAAGGCTGACGCCAACAGGTTTACAGCCTGTCCCCTTTGGCCACTCGGGTACCCCTCCGCTTCAATATTATATCTTTTTATTTGCAAGCAATGCAAGCCACCGAAGGGACTCGAACCCCCGACCCGCTGATTACAAATCAGCTGCTCTACCCGCTGAGCTACGGTGGCATCTATAACTTATAATATAAGAATTTTATAAAAGGATTGTCAACTTTCTAAGAAAACTGTATAATATTTTAACAAAAAATACATATTTGGAGGTAAAAAAATGAATACTAAAGTAAAAGAAATAATGAATACCAAACTTGAAACAATAAAACCAGAGGCAACTGTTTATGACGCTATTGAAAAACTTGTTGACAAGAGAATGAGGTCTTTAATTGTAATTCCTAAAGATGAAAAAGATGTATATGGCGTAATAACAGTTAGAGATATTGTGTTTAAAGTAGTTGCTCAACATTTAGACCCCCACAAAATTAAAGTAGAAGAAATAGCTTCTAAACCTGTTATCAGCATAGACAAGGAAACAGAACTGGAGCATCTTATTAAGCTTATGGAAAAATTTAATATTGCAAGAGTCTTTGTTCATGAAGGAAAACAAATTATAGGAGTTGTCTCTCTTCTGGATGTAATGAGTGCTTCTTTGATAGAAAGGGCAAGGAGAGGCTAAATGCTGAATAAAATTATTTCTGGTGGAAAATTAGAAAAAAAAGTAATAGAAAATATAAAGATTCATTTAAAAATTTTATGTTCAGCAACTGAATGCTTTAAAAATGCTATAACAACTGGTAACAAAGAATCAACATTCTGTGTGGCAGACCTTGAAAGAGAAGCAGATTCTATCAGAAGACAAATAATATCTACAATACATGAAGGAGCTTTTTTACCATTCATAAGACCAAACATTTGCAGATTTGTAGAAATGGTAGATGAAGCCTTTGATATTCTTGAAGATACTTCATTTGAATTCAGATATCTCAATAATGAAATCTATAAACTTATTGAAAATGAATGTGCCAAAATAGCAAAGATTAACTCCGAAATATGTGAACTTCTTTCAATAGCTTTTGATAGTCTGCTAACTAAAGGAGACCTTAAAGAAAAAAATCTTGCCATAAGAATATATGAAAAGCAGGTAGATGATCTTAAGTTTGATATTACAGAAAAATTAAGGAAAATAGATATAAAAAACTTCTGGGATGGTAAGATTATAACTGATTTTGTGTATTATCTAACAAACCTGAGTGATTTAATAGAGGATGCAAGCGATTATCTTTATATTATTGAAGTAAGCCTTAAATAATAGCTCTGCACTAAAATTAATAAATTAAGGAGAACAATGGTTGAAGTTGCTGTTGTAGCAAGTCTTCTTATCGCTTTTGGAATAGGCTCAAATGATGCATCAAATGCTCTTGGTATCTGTATAGGAGCAGGAATAATAAAACTAAAAAGAGCAATATTTTTATTTGGAATTCTTGTGTTTCTTGGCATTCTTCTGCAGGGGCAAAAAGTCATGAAGACAGTTGGTAAAAATATAGTTGATGTAAATATGTCAATTGTTATAGTAGTGCTCGCCATATCTGCCATATTAATAATAATTTCTAACTGGAGAAGACTTCCTCTATCTACTAATCAGGTTATTATAGGAAGTCTCATAGGTGCTGCTGTTGCATCTGATAGCGCAGTGAATATTGTATCTATCATAAAAATAGTAGTTTCTTGGATAATATCACCTTTTGTAGCAATGGGTTTTTCTTTTCTTTTATATAAAACTCTTGAAAAAACCATCTCAAAGTTTCCATTCTTTCAGATTGAAAAACTTTTAAGAGCATTCCTAATTTTTAGTGGCATGTTAATCTCTTATAACACTGGTGCCAATGAACTTGCCACCGTGCTCGGTCCTTTGATGCATTCAGGTATAGAAATTAATAAAATTCTTTTATTTTCAATTGCTTCAGTTATGGTTTTCTCTGGCGCTATTCTTCTAAGTCATAGAGTTATTGAAACTGTGGGAAAAGGAATCACTACATTAGACCCTTACTCTGGCTTTGCTGCTCAATTTGGAGCAGGTGGATGTGTTTTATTTTTTACTTTTCTTGGTATGCCTATATCAACAACTTACTGCATTATTGGGGGAATAAGCGGAGTTGGACTAACAAAGGGCATTAGTACGGTTAAATTTGGACTTTTGAAAAAAATTGCAATTAATTTTGCAGTTACTCCTTCTTTGGCTTTTTTATTTGGATATCTTGCTCTTAAATTAATTTATTCCTAAATATTCCTTTATTTTTGACACAGCCTTTGGAATTGCAGTTTCTACAGAAGGGCTACACTGTCTGCTTAATGTTTCCACATCTTCTACTTCTATGCCAATGATTTTAATCTCCTTAGGCATTTCCTCAGGAAACACAGAGTATCCGATTCTTATTATTTCAAATATGGAAAAATTATGAGTTCCGCTGGCATAAACATCTCCCCAAAACTCAGCATTAAATTCAATAATGCTTCCAGGCTCTTTTCCTGTTTTTACTCCATCTACAATTACTGCTTTATCATATCCTAATAATGAATCTATAAGATTAAAACCAATATTTAAAAGCGTGACAGTATCAACTACTCCTTCAAAATGTTCAACTATTTTTAAACCAACTCCATCATCTTTAAAATTAGGATTTCCAATACCAATAATTATGCTTTTCATTCTTCCCCACTGAAATAATTAAATTTAGAAGGCGGGGCAATAATCACCCCGCCTTACGGAAATGCTTTTAGGACAATTCGTAGTTTCTAAGGCTTTTTACAAGTTCGCCATGATGGTCTATTATGTCAATCCTCACAGGAATTCTTCCAGGTAATGTATGAGTTGAACATGCAAGGCATAGGTCATATGGGCGATATGCTATTTCAACAAGATTAAGAATTCCCTCATCTACCTTTCCATTCTTAATAAAACTCTGTGCTGCTCTCTTTACTGCTATATTCATTGGTCCTTTGTTGTGAGTTGTTGCAACAATGAGATTAGCATCTGTAACAATACCCTTATCATCAGTTTTATAATGATGAATTAATGTTCCTCTTGCAGCTTCAACAATTCCTACACCCTCACCAACTGGTGTGCCAAGTTCCTGACGAACATTAGGATCTGTAATGCTTTCATCGGAAGCAATCTTTTTAACTGTTTCTGCAGCATGCATTAACTCTATTGCTCTTGTCCAGTGATATGCCAATGTGTGGTGAACTGGTTTTCCGCCAAAAGCTGCAAGCATTTTTTCATAGGCTTCCTGTGCCAGAGGTGTGTCAAATCCGCTTCCCACATTAAATCTTGCAAGTGGTCCTACGCTATAAATGCTTGTGCCATCACCATCAACAAGACCATTCCAACCAAGCTTCTTTAAATAGGGTGCTTTCTGATAGCTCCATGGTAATGTTCTTTCAGCAATATAATCTAAATACTGGATTCCCTTGAATCTGCCTAATTCATTTCCTTTTGTATCAACAATTTTCTGTGTTCCATCGTAATATGTAACCTTATCATTCTCATCAACTGTTCCTATATAATTTGTTACTACTTTGTATACATCTCCAGTTACAAGAGCCATGTATTCTTTGTTCTGTAATACAACTTTATCAAAAACATCTAAGGTTAATTTTGCAAGCTCTATGCAGTCATCAGCACAGGCAAGAATTTCTTTTCTTTCTTCCTCTGTAATTCTCTTTGACCATCCACCTGGCAATGCAGCAACTGGATGACTTGGCCTCCCAGAGGTTAGTTCAAAAATTTTAACTGCTGAATATCTTTTCTTTAGGACAAGCTTTCCAACATCTGCTCCGACTTTAAGAACAAGACCTACGAGATTTCTCTCAGCAGGTGATGCAGTGGGACCACATACAAAATCTGGAAAACCAAGTGCATAAAGAATACCTGTATGGTCTTCTACATAATGAGCATTATAGAAAAGTTCTCTAATTTTCTTAGCTGTTGGTGTGGGTTCTACACCGTAAACTGCATCGGCAGCCTTCACTGAGGCTGTATAATGCACACCCCTTCAAACTCCGCATATGGTGCTTACAGTTCGGGGAACCTCTTCAATAGGCATTCCTATCAGAAACTTTTCATAACCCATGAATTCAACAACCTGCATAAATGCATTATCAACATTTCCCTGTTCATCAAGGAAGATTGTTATTTTTCCATGGCCCTCAAGCCTTGTCATCGGATTAATCTCAATTTTCTTCATTCCCTTTCCCCCCTTCTGGGTTATTTTTTTTATTATATCTATCAAACTCATTTTTTAGCCCTTTAATCTTTTATAAGGAAAAGAACTTGGCAGCGTGTATCTGTAAAAGAGATGAACCGGGTCAGGAATCTGGTCAACAAGTTCTTCATTATCAAGCATACTTGCAATAGCACTGATTGCACGTAAGCTATAATCTTTAACTCCAGGAATTGGTCCACCACAACCTCTACAAGGTATGTTTGCTGCTGGGCATTTAGCTCCACAGTCTCCCTGTGTTACAGGACCTAAACAGAGATATCCCTCCTCAAGAAGGCAACCATCTTCACTTGGTGCGCCATCAATTGTTCTTTTCACTTCAGTTGCCAGTTTCTTTGGTTTACCTTTCAATACAGGGTTTCTATCACAGACTTCGCATACAGCTTTACCCATTGTAATCCATGAACCAGGAGGAGGAAGCTGTCCAGAAAGTAATGCTGTGAATGCTGCTTTTACGTGTTCATAATGAGGTGGACAGCCGCCAATATAGTAGTCAACCTTGACTACTTCATCAAGAGGTCTTGCATACATCAAAGTTGGAAGAGTTAACTCATACTTCCCGTCTACAACACAGGTTGTTTGAGGTAATTCCTTGTTAGGATTGTCAGTGCTGAATGTATTCACATAAGCCTTGTCAAGAAGTTCATCTGTTGTATGCAAGTTAACAAGTCCTTTTATACCACCACATGCAGCACAGATTCCAAAAGCTATTAAAACCTTACATTTATTTCTCAAAACCTTTGCAATGTGCTCATGCTCTGAGTTTCTAACATTTCCTGTAAAAAGTCCTACATCAATTGAGCCATCTGGCATGGCTTCTAAGTCTTTATATTTAACATCCGCCACTGTCGGTGCCCAAAATACGATATCTACGGCAAGGGCAACATCTACCAGCATTTCTGATATATCTACTACTGCTATATCACAGCCTCCGCAGCCGCCGGCTAAATAATATGCAAGCTTAGGTTTGCTCATTGTGCCCCTCCTTTCATTGGATTTGGTCCAAGTTCTCTAATTCTGGCATCAAAAGCGGTCATAGACTCAGCAAACTTTTTACCTTCACTTCCAGAAATCCATTCAAGCTGAACTCTATCTGGCTCAACTCCCAGGTCAGTAAGAACTCTTTTTAGAAGTTTAAATCTTCTTATTGCCTTGTAATTACCTTCTTTATAGTGACAATCACCAAAGTGGCATCCACCAACAAATACTCCATCAGCTCCTCTTTTAAGGGCTTCTGCAATAAATTCAGGTTCAACTCTTCCGCTACAGGGCACTCTCACTATATGCACCGTGGGCGGATAGGAATAACGCAAGCTTCCTGCCAGGTCTGCTCCTGCATAAGTACACCAATGGCAGGCAATAACAATGAGTCTTGGCTCCCATGCCATATTAATTCCCTCCTTTTATCTTAGTTATTACTCCATTCAATGGAATTGATGCCATTGCTGTGGCTTTTTCCACATCTGCACCCAAAGCAATTGCTGTAATTTGAGCAAGATGAAGAGCAGGAATCTTATAATTTAATTTCTTCTGCTCAACTAAAAGTGCCTGTCCTGCATCAAACTGAAGAAGACAGGAACTACAGCCAATTACTGTAACATCTGGGTCTATTTCTTCTTTTATTACATCAAGTTTCTTTTTAAACAAAGCAAGAGATTTTTCAGATGCTGTTGACCTTAATGCACCCATTCCACAGCAATCTGTTATGGTGCTATAATGAGGTGCAACCCCGCCCATGGCTTCACATAGTTGTCTTAGTCTTGTTGGGAAAAAGGTGTTATCTTCATTAGTTGGATATGCTCTGCTTGGCCAAAGATTGTGACATCCTGTCTGTACAGCACATTTTAATCCATTGAGATTATATTTTATCTTAGACTTAAGATTATCAGGTCCTACATCTTCATAAAGTAAATTAATAAAATTCCATACTTTTGTTGTACCCTTATATTCTTTGCCTACTTTGGCAAGAATTTTATTAACCTGTTCCTTTATTTCTGGATGTTTTTCCATATGATATCTTGCTTCATTTAGGGAACCGTAACAGGAACCACAACCTGTAACTATGTCAACCCCTTTTTCCTCTGCAATGGTCAGATTCCATGCTGATGCCGCTGCCCAGCCTACTAAATCAAGTGATGGCATTGTTCCAAAAGCAGGACAGCAGGTAGCTCCTTCAAGCTCTACTATTTCATATCCGAGCTCATTGAGAAGAAATCTTGCAGAGTATTCTACATCTGGTCTATTAAAAGGTATATTACATCCAAGAAAAAATCCTATCTTTTTCATTCTTATCCTCCTTAGTCAAGCGGAAATGGTGCTATTTCTTCCAGGATTGTATTTCTAAGTACTTCCTGGAACTTTTTTCTTAACTCTTCATTACTAATAGCTGTTGGTGGTTTCTCTGGCAAACCCGCTTTCTTTCTTCTTTCCTCATATCCTTTTGGATACACTGCATGTCCAAATCTATAAAGATTTCTTAAACCTTCATATGTATTTGCTGGACATGATTCAACCTTCATTGCTGCTCTTCTAACTGCTTGAATGACTTCATAGGGTTTTATATCCATTGGGCAAACTTCTACACAACGATTGCAAGACTGACATCCCCATACAGATGAGTCTTCAAGAAGAATATCTCTTAAGCCAAGATTGGCTGCATGAATTATTCTTTTGATGAAAAATTCTAAACCAGCTAAAGCCATTGGACATGTGGATGCACATTTTCCGCACTGTATGCACTCTCTAAGTTCATCTGCTCCTAATCCTTCAAGCTCTTTTACAAAACTTTCATCTGCTTGGGTAAGGTCAATTACATTTACGCCACCCTCTTCCATTTTTTCCTCCTTTTATTTTTTATGCCTCTGTTAATGCATCAATCTGTGCCATTATTTGTTCAGTTGTAAAGCCGTTGAATTTAATAGCTCTTGATGGACATGCACTGGCACAGACTCCACAACCTGCACAGAGTGCTGGTTCAATATATGCCTTTTCTTTGCCTTTGTATTCTTCAATTCTTATAGCGCTGTATGGACAAAGTGGTACACAAACACCGCAGCTACTACATTTATCTCTATCAACCTCAGAAACTATTGCTTCAAATTTAATTTTACCAGGAATTATTAAAGCTGCTGTCGCTGCCGCAGCTGCTCTGGACTGAGCAATTGATTCAGGAATATCTTTCGGTCCCTGTACACATCCTGCAATAAATACACCCCTTGCTGAAGTCTCAACAGGATAGAGTTTTGTATGGACTTCCCTTAGGAATCCTTCTCTACCGCAAGTTGCACTGAACATTCTTCCAAGTTCATCAACACCATCAGGAGGTTCAATAGCAGTTGCAAGAACAACTAAATCAGCATCAACTTCAACAGGCGAACAAAGATCAACATCAAAGCCTCTTACTCTGAGTTTTCCATTAGGTTTCACATCAACTGCTGATACTCTTCCACCTCTTATAATTTTTGCTCCAAGTTCTCTTGTATAAACATAGAACTCTTCAAAATCTTTACCTGCTGTTCTAACATCAATAAAGAAAAGATAAAGTTTTATATCAGGATACTTTTCTTTAAGAATTCTTGCGTGTTTAAGCATGTACATACAGCATACTTTTGAACAGTATCTATGATATCTTTCATCTCTACTTCCTACACAGGAGATCATTGCAATTGTCTTGGGTTTTGTGCCATCTGATGGTCTCTTTAATTCACCACCTGTTGGTCCTGTTGCAGAGAGTATTCTTTCAAATTCCATAGAGGTTATAACATCTGGACAGTGAGGTGAGTATTCTTTAAAGTGAACCTTAGACATTGGCTTGAAGCCTGTAGCAATGATAACTGCTCCAACTTTAAGATTTATATATTCATCCTTGTCATCAAATTTTATTGCATCAGCTGGGCATCCCTGTATTCCCTTTGGTGGAATACCTTTTTTACATATTTCACAAGCGGGTTTACCTGTTTTTTTCATTGATTTGAAGTATAAGCAATTTGGCTCATCTATAACTGCTTTTTTGGGAACAGCCTGAGGATATTCAATATAAGCTGCTCTTCTCTGATTTAATCCCATATTATATTCATTCGGGACTCTTGATGGACAAATTTCTGTGCAAACACCGCAACCTATGCATTTATCCCAATCAATATATTTTGCTTTTTTCTTTATGCGAATATCAAAATTACCAACATATCCTTTAACATCATCTACTTCTGCATAGGTAATAAGCTCTATATTTGGATGCTGGGCGACCTCGCCCGTCTTAGGTGTGAGTATTCAAGCCGAACAATCCATCGTAGGGAAGGTTTTATCAATTTTTGACATATTACCGCCAATTGACGGCTGTCTTTCTACAAGATAGACCTTCAGCCCCATATTCGCAAGGTCAAGGGCTGCGAACATTCCTGCTATTCCACCACCAATAACCAAAACGGATTTTTCCATATCTCCATAGCGATCTTCAAGAGGCTCATTAAGTCTTACTTTAGCAACCGCGCTTCTTATAAGTCTTTTTGCTTTTTCAAGAGCACCTTCTTTATTATGCCAGTGTGGCCAACTATCTTGGTCTCTGATATTAGCCATTTCCAAAAGATAGCCATTAAGTCCTGCGTCTTCAACTGCTTTTTTAAAGATAGGACCGTGCGTTCTTGGTGTACATGCTGCAACCACTACACGGTCTACTGCTCCACTTTTAATATCTTGTTTAATTAAATCCTGCCCTGGATCAGAACACATAAAAACATAATTTCTAACTAATGCAACATCTGGAAGTGTTTCAACATACTTTTTCAGTGCTTCAATGTCAATGGCGCCTTTGATGTTCTCTCCACAGTGGCACAGATAAACCCCTACTTTTGCCATTTTAAGCCCTCCTTTGAATGGATTTTTATTGTGGTTTACCCTTTTTACCATTTTTTACAAAATTTGTCAAGAGGTATTTTTGAGCATTTGCAACCTGTTGATTTTTTTTAATTTTTTATGCTATCGTTTCTTTATTGCCGGTGTGGTGGAACGGCAGACGCGGCGGACTCAAAATCCGCTGGGAGCAATCCCGTGTGGGTTCAAATCCCACCACCGGCATATTACTTTGAATTTTCATAAAACTTCAGGTAAAATTATTTATGAAGATAATTCAATTCTTATATATAGGTTGGATAGCTGGATTTACAATTCACTATTATAACAGGCTAAAAATTTATTTACCCCCCC
>NZ_BJKS01000011.1:0-1098 GCF_006538445.1 Thermodesulfovibrio sp. Kuro-1
TTATGCAGTAGACATCACGGACAAGCTATCTATTTCAGGGGCAGCAACGGGAGTTTACCAATGGTTAAACAAAGCTCAAGGGGATGTGCATAACAAAGACCGTGGTTCAGCAGTAATTGATTTTAATGTATCATTCAAACCAACTGAAAATGATGAATTTTTCCTAAGGGCAAGCTTTGCAAAAGGAAGCGGATTTCATTCAGAAAACTCAGGATATCCCTTTAAATTATCGCCAAATGCTGATGACCTTTTTGTTGACTTACGAAACATGAATGGGCACTCAAGAGACCATCTACAGGAGCTATGGTATTCCCATAAGTTCCCTATTCAGAAAGATATCTCACTAAAGCTTACTGCAGGAATAATTGACTCTACAACCTTAATTGATGACAATGCCTATGCAGCAGATGAAATAACTCAATTCATGAATGAAGCATTGGTTCACAATCCTCTTGCAAATCTTCCAAGCTATGATGGAGGTGTTGCAGCAGAGTTTGAGTGGGACAAGTTTCATGTGAGATTAGTTGGTATGCGTTCAAAAAATGACAATGAAGACATGGATGTAAGGCACTACAACTGGTTTGGAGCGCAGGTGGGATACAAACTTGAGACTCCTATTGGAGAAGGAAATTACAGAGTTTATGCATATACAACGAACAAAAGATTTGAAAACTGGGATACTGATGCATACAAGGCACTAAAAGGCATTGGAGTATCCTTTGACCAGCAATTGATAAAGGATATATTGGGAGCTTTTTTCAGGGCAGGATGGCAGGATGACTCTGCAAAAGTAAATTATAACAGAATGTATTCAATTGGATTAAATCTCAATGGAAGTGTATGGGGAAGGAAAGATGATGAAGTAGGAGTTGGTTATGCCTATCTTAAGAGTCCATCAAAGAATGAAGAACTCAACAACAGTCAGGTTTTTGAGGGATATATTAAATTCAAGCTATTCAGTTATAAATCTCTTAGTTCAGACATAACCTTTGATTATCAATATATCCGTGACAAAGATAGAGACTCCGAAAACACAAAAGCAGGCAATGTATACGGTGTTAGATTAAACTTTAACTTTTAATGGAGGAGGTAAAAAAA